>NZ_JSWE01000001.1 GCF_000815465.1 Candidatus Jidaibacter acanthamoeba
AAACAGCATATAATACCATCCGAGGTATTGAGACAATCAACATGTTATTCAAGGGGCAGCTTTATCACTTGCATAAGAGCTCACCTATAAATATTAAACACTTTATTGAGAGACAATTTAACTTGCCAACTCCTGCTTATATGTTCTAAAAAACCCCATAAAACTAGATAACTTCTTCATCCAATTCCATTCTTTGCAACGCTACCTTCCTTTAACCAAGCTATATTAAGCTCTATTTTTTACTAATAAAATAAATAAAATACTTAAGCAGGTTTAGTAGGTATATGGAAAATATTATATACAAGAAAGATATAGCAATATGGTTAAAGAGTTGATATATTCTTCAAAGAGATATCAACTGCTCTTATGTGTGGAGATAGAATAGAGTTAAGGGGGCTTGGTTCGATGGTGGTAAAGAAGAGAGCAGCAAGGATTGCCAAGAACCCGAGGAATGATCATAAGATAGAAGTAGGTGATAAGGGATCACTGAGCTTTAGGCCAAGCAAAGAGCTTATTAAAAGGTTTAATAAAGTTAGTAACTGATAAATACATACATATCTTAACTAGATTTTAGTGCTTAGTATATTGGGTTAATGGCATTTTAGAACATAATAAAAATAGATAAAGTATGATAGAAAAAAACACTCAATTTTATGAAGCAATAGAGAAGGGTGATAAACAAAAAGTTATAGAACTTATTAATGAAGATCCGACATTACTAGGATACACCATTGGAGACGGTACTTCTGCGATACATTGGGCAACCTATGAAGGGTACAATGAGATAATTGAGTTTCTAATAAGCAAAGGTGTGGATGTTAATGCAGAAACCGATGAAGGAGAAACTGCCCTACATATTGCTGCCTATGAAGGATATAATCAAACTGTAGAGTTATTATATAGGAATGGTGCAGTTTTTTCACCGTTAGAAGTATATGACAACTTACAAGAGGGAATAAAAGGAAATATTATTAAAGATGAAAAGTTAATAAAAATAATAAGGCATAATATGATAAGAAGGTTGGAAGAGCTTAGTCTAATTCAACTAAGCACCATAGGTGATAATACCGATAACATAATTACCAAAATTAAAGAAAGTATTAATTTTGGTAATAATCCTTTTATGGAATTAATTATAGATGCTCTTGTTATTAGTGATATAAAAATAGAGAATGATTGCATACAGAGTTATAATGTAGAAAATATATTTGATAATTTGTATAGTCAAAGTGCTTATAATTCGTATTATAAGTGCCTATATTTCTTTATTGAAAATGGTTTTAGGCTGAGTGATATTGTTTCTGTAGCTGAGCCTGCGCACGAAAATAAGCAAGATGTAAAAAAACAAAGGATTGAGAATCCGGCAATAGAACAAGAGGTGCGCATAAAAAGAAAGATTCCAAAACTTTTTGCTATTATAGCTCAGCATATAGCCAATGGCTCTATAAATGAATGTAGAGGGTATGCAAGTATATATCAAAGAATACAGGAAGATAATATAGCAGTAGGAGAAGTTATTGTTCCTATGGAAGTAAAGGAAAAGATTCTAGACTGTCTGGTTGATAGGAGAACTGATGCCACCTTTGAAGTACTGCCATCTAAGCAGGAAGCTAACTCATGGATTAGCAAAGCTTTGAAACAGGAATTTATAATCTTGCGTAGTAGTTAAAGTTTATGAACTAATATACAAATATTAAGTATTAATCTTTTGCAATGTTATCGGTAATTATGAGTAGTTAGTTACAGTAAAATACTTGATTGAAAATGAGGCAGATATAAAAAAACAGCCTGAGCTTTGGCCATCTTACAATTAAATATTTATTTCCTATATCAAAAATATTTAAATAACTTCTTACATATTTAAATTGGCATACTGTTTTTTATTTTTGCCTTACAAAATATAAGCTATCTTTTAACCGTATGGGATAAACCCTCATAGCCATAAAGGAAGAACAAGTTGATAACCAAGCGAGTAGCTATATTATTGTTATTTATTTTAATAATTAGTAGCATAAAATTAACAATAATAGTGTATTTAAGTAATATAAATATTTTATGGAATTATACTAGTATTCATTACTATTAGTAATAATTAATATGTGAATATGTAATTGGTAACTTTATTAATAAGAGGAATAATATGAGTTTTTCTAATCCCTTTAGTTTATCTGAATTAGACGGAAGCAACGGTTTTAAGATTAACGGGGCAGTAGTAGGTGGGAATGCAGGCCATGCAGTAAGCAGTGCAGGGGATATAAACGGCGATGGTATTGCGGATCTGATTATTGGCGCTGAAAGTGTTAATTACCCGGCAGGGGCTAGTTATGTAGTATTTGGAAGCAAAACTCCATTTGCCTCAAGTATTAACGTATCTGATCTGGATGGAAGCAATGGTTTTAGACTAAACGGGGCATCGGGTGATAATGCAGGCATTTCAGTAAGTAGAGCAGGGGATATAAACGGCGACGGCATCGATGATCTGATTATCGGTGCATATCGTGCTAATTCTAATGCAGGTGCAAGCTATGTAGTATTTGGAAGTAAAACCCCGTTTTCTTCAAGTATTAACTTATCCGGTTTGGATGGAAGCAATGGTTTCAAACTAAACGGGGCAGCTAGTGATAGTGCAGGTAATTCGGTAAGCAGTGCAGGGGATATAAACGGCGATGGTATTGATGATTTAATTATTGGTGCTCCTAACGGTAATTCTAATACAGGGGGTGGTTATGTAGTATTTGGAAGTAAAACCCCGTTTTCTTCAAGCATTAACTTATCCGG
>NZ_JSWE01000002.1 GCF_000815465.1 Candidatus Jidaibacter acanthamoeba
GGAGATAAAGAGGAAAGTTCGGAGAAGAGACAGAATGCTGAAGATAAGGAAGGAGTAAATAAAGAGAAGAAAGAGGAAAGTAAAAAGTCCAAAGCAACTGCTAAGCCTGAAACAACGACAAAACCGACAGGTAATAATAATCAAAACAGCAGAGCAAAACAAGAGCAGAACAAAGCATCTGATCAAGGTGAAAAATCTGGAGAGGAAAATAAAAAGTCTGGTACAGAAAATAACACTAAAAATGATTTTTCTCCTGCTGATACAAAATCTAAAATTAATCCTGATTCCTATAACAATGAAAGAGATAATTTAAGGAATAGCCAGGAAGATAAGAAAGTTGGTAGAGCAAATCAAGAAGTTAGCAAACCTTCAATTGAGTTTTTTGTCAGAGATGTTGAGGGGACTAATAAAATATTCCAACATGGATTTACCATATTTACAGATAGTCAGGGTCAGAAAACCATAATTACAGGTTTTCCTGAAAGTAGAGGAGTTATAGGTATGTTAACAAAAAACCTACAGGTTATTGATGCTCCGTATACAGCTGAAAATAGCTATTTATTTGGGGATGATTGGAAAGCGGAAGATGTTGAACATTGTAGATTGCATACATGGGAATTAAGTAATGATATGGAACTGAAAATAGAATTGTCAAAAGCAAGAGAAGTAATAAAAATAATTGAAACCGGTAATAATGGAGGCAGATATGACTACGATTTCTGTTTAACTGATAAATGTTGGGGAAGTAATAGCAATACATTACAAGGAGCGATACATAACGCCATGGGTCATAAATTAATAATACCTAAAGGCTTTTCTTTACCGGGTATAAATGGTAAATTTTATAATGGTCTATTAGATGATCTTTTACAAAAAATGGGAGCAGAATTACAAAAAGAACAACCATAAGGATGGAAAAAAGTATGAAAATAAAATATATGATAAAATTATTATTTATAATAGGTATTGGATTTATAAGTGGAAAAATTGGGGTTAGAGAGCTTTATGATTTGAAAAGACCATTTAAATTTGAAAAATATAAAACTGCTTTCCAATTAGAAGAAGAAATTAAGAGAAGATTTCCAAATAAAACAGATGTACATGAAGCTATAAAAATTCTTAATGACTCTAGAGCAAGATGTATAATTAAAACAAGTTATGAAAGTACATATCCATATATACACAAAGGAGCTAAGTATATAGTAACCTGTAGTTATCAATCAGACTTTCTTGCTTTAAACCCTCTTGTTAAATACAGAGCTATATTTCAGACAGATGAGAATTATAAAATAATTTATTCTGGGGCAATGAGAGTAAATGATGCTTTTGTTATCTAGGTTAATCTTTTCTAAATATAGTCCAGAATATAATATATAAATTTACTGAAGAGCTACAGGAGGAATGACACCTAACCTAAGGATTAGTGGAGATAGGAGTATAAAGAATAAAGACTTTACAGCATTTTTATCCGGGATATTTGGTGAAGAAGTGAGAGTAGAGGCTGGTAAGCTGATATATGAGGGGGATAATATTAAGGGGAGTAAGGTATATGAGAAGAAGGTAGGAGAGGAAGAAGTAA
>NZ_JSWE01000003.1 GCF_000815465.1 Candidatus Jidaibacter acanthamoeba
ATTTTATGCCAAAGTAGTGTTATTACTTTTAATACTAAATAAAAACTATTAATATATTGTTAATAAGTACTCCTTAATAACAGCTTTATTATTGCAACTTTAGAAGATTTAAACTTTAACTTTTCAGCTTAATTATCGCTATGGTGTGGTTTTTACAAATAATGTCAGTAATATAAATTATTTTTATATGTTAAGGATAATGATATCAATATTAGTTGCTATCGCTACCTTATTAAGTGTACTTTTAGGTTCTCTATTTCCAGTTTTTCCCATATTTTATCTGCGGTGTAAACAGGATACCCGGTGATTATAGCTAATGCTAGGCATGCCCTGTCTCCCAATGATAAGCCTAGAGCTTTAGTCTGAGAAAGCATATTTGCTGTAATATATGCATATTTGTTATCAAAAGGTACTGTGCTAGGGACTAAATGGTCTATTACTTCTTGAATTTTATCTATTTCCATTGCACTTGCTGAGACTAAAAATCTTGCTACCTCAGCAATGTTTACACTAGACATGATTGCATAAGGCAATAAATCCTCTACTACTTCACAACCTTTTTCATCCCCAAGTAAAGCAATCAATGCTGAAGCATCCAATATAATATTCTTATTATCTTCCATTATAAATCCTTAGTTTGATGATTTCTTGATTCTTCAAGCTGAGATTCCTGCCTTCTCATTTTTATAAAACTATCAACTAGAGATCCTTCAGGTTTTTTATACTTTTTGATAAGCTCTTGAGCTTCTCTGATTACTGATTTCATGCTAACCATTTTGATTTCTTCTTCCGTAGCACGTAATGTTAAAGTGTCACCCGGTTTTAAATTCATTTTCTTTCTAATAATAGCAGGTATTAATACTCTACCATGGATGTCTATTTGGGTTCTTATCTCTTGCATAACTTATCTTAATTAGAAGTGATTTGTATTAATATAGCACATTGTTTAAGATGAACCAATAAATAATATTAACTATATTCCACGTAATAAGGCATAACAATAAATAATGGCGCAATATAAGCTGATGGTATATCTCATAAAGCCACCACACTTTCATCTCTTATAAAGGATCCTTTTTGAGAGGAAAAATTTAGAAAGTACTTTTAAGAAAGTTGTAGGTAGGGCGCTGGATTCTAAAATAGATACTAACCTTATAAGCAAAGCTTCCGACCTGTACATGAGCATAAAATCAGAAGTGTTATATACTTGACTCCATACACGGTATCACAACCAATATATTGGGGTGCAATTTTAGGTTCATTATTTATAGAATCCTGGCCGAAAATCATGATTAAAACAAAATAAAATTAAGTTACTTAACGTTATGCAATTTAATATAAAATTAGCTATAGCTACCATCGCCTGATTATCCATACGAGAGGGACAAACTAATACCTCAACCTGGCAGTTACTAAGTGCCAGTAGCAGTCTCTCTTAATATCCTTATTAATAATTTGCGGAACGTATCCTGACCATACCCCATATTACATCATAATACATCTATTATTTTCTTTTTCTATATTTAGTAGGAGTAAGTGTGCAAAGGATATTTTTGCTTTATTACGTCTATAAATTTCATTTTCAGGGCTTAACTCTATTGCTTTATTATAATTACAAAGTGCTTCTTTGTAGCTTCCTTGATTGTAAAATGCAAGACCTCGATTATTATAGTAATTGGCATTATTAGGATCTAATTCTATTGCTCTGCTAAAATCAGCAATTGCTTTCTTATACTTACCTTGAGCATAATAAGCATTACCTCTACAGTTATAATCCTCATCATTTCTAGAATTTATACTGATAGCCGCATTAAAATCTTTTATAGCATTTTCATAATCTTTAAGCTTATTATATGCCATACCTCTATTACTATAGTAAGTTTCATTATTAGGTTTTAATTCTATAGCTTGGCTATAATCTTCAATTGCTTCCTTATACTTACCTTGAGCATAATAAGCATTACCTCTACGGTTATAATCCTCATCATTTCTAGAGTTTATACTGATAGCCGCATTAAAATCTTTTATAGCATTTTAG
>NZ_JSWE01000004.1 GCF_000815465.1 Candidatus Jidaibacter acanthamoeba
AAGCGCTATGTGATCTTTGTTTATTATAATATTCTTCCCATACTTTAAGTTTATCTGGGAGATCACTAGCATTAGGATTAATACTTGTATAAAACTCATCTAAATCTGTACGTTGTGATCTCTCTACCTTCCCATTTAAGTGTGGAGAGAAAGCTTTTATAGGTCGAAATTTAATCTTTTTTTCTTTTAGGTAATCCTGGACTAAATAAGCAAAAAACTCTTGCCCACGATCTGTTTGAATACGTTGTATTGGAAATGGCATGTGCTTTATTACACACTCTAAAAAGTTAACAGTATTTAAGGACGTACGCCTTTTATATATTCCTAATATTTTATATCTTGTACAATCATCAATCGCTGTATACTGGTAAACCCCTTGAGCTATTTTACAAACATCCATCTGCACCCGTTCTCCGGGTATTTTACAATTATATCGCTTAACTTGTTTACGATAATGACGTTTTAGTTGTAGGTAACCTACTTCATGCTTCTTTAAGACTTTGTGTATAGTAGCTACAGATAATGATATTTCATGCAATCGTTTTAACTCACTTTGTATCCTTCTTACTCCTAACTTCCTTTCTTTCCTTAAAGTAAGAATAATTTCTTCGTTTATCTCATCCCTCTTTTGTAATGGCGAATTTTTAGGCCTAGTACTTATATTTTTCAACCCTTCCATCCCTCTTTCTTTATAGCGTTTACTCCATTTTCTTAGCGTAAACCTTGAAATCCCAAAGTGCTGGCATACTTCCTTCGCATCCCCTAGTTCTTCATATAGTTTGATCCATTTAAGACGGTTTTTTACTTTGGTATCCATTTTCCAATTTGAATAGTTATTACCACATACAGATATCCTAACAACCTAAAGTAACACTGTAAAAAGGTTTATTTCTTACCTTTATATACTCATCTATTTACTAAAAGTCACAACTTCTGCTGACATCTGAGTGGTAATGTTCTATATGAATCACACAGTTAAATATCATTAACTTACATACTCTTCAAGTTAATACTCATATCCTCTCTCTCAGCTATTAATCTTTGTCTATAACTTAGTTGCTCTGGTGAATTTAAAATAGTTTTTATTTCTTCCTTAGATGGTACTTTACTTTTGCAATATGCGGCTAATGATTCTTGTATGGATGAAACTGACAATGGGTGAATTTCCGGCACATATAGAAGAATGCGTGTGGTAACTTCTGAAGGTAAATAAGAAAAATAATCTGAATCTACTGGTATATTACCATTATGATAGCTAAGTTGTTGTGAGTTGCGGAGAGATTGAGAGAATTGCTGAATTGTTGCTAAGGCTTTTATAATATTATCTTTATATTGCCTGTTATCCTTGGCTACAATTTCCTGTTTAACTTCTTTTAATATTGGTATTAAATCAAATATTAAAATAAATATTGTATTAACTATTATTATTTGACGTGAAGTAAATAAACCTTTATTTTGGAAGTCTTTATCTTTCTCTTCTTTATCCATTAAATAATTGCCATGCACCAAATAATTTCTTAGATTGCGTATGTAATCATAGTCTTGATCCAAATATTTTTTACCTTTAGCTTCAGCAAACTTTTTTATATTATCTATATATTGTAATGATTGGTTAATATTATACTCTATTGAATCGCTAAATTCAGGATGATTAGCAAGCATATTCGACAATTTTAAAGCTGCCAGTTTACCTTGAGTGGTACAGTTTTTTATATTTAGAAAAGTTAAGTTTTCTTTTAAAAACTCATCCTGCTCAATAAATTCTTTAATATTTTCTAATGCTTCTATAGCTGCTTCAATTTTTTGTATGCGATTTAATTTAGAACCTGAATCTTCTTTAAAACTTTGTGCTAATGTCCTTAGATTTACTAAACCAGATAAATTTTTTTCTTCTTCAATTCTTTTCTTTACTTTAGCTTCTTGCTGCTCTTTCATGATTTGTTCTTTGCTCTTCTTAGTAGAAGGACCATTAGTAGCTTTATCGATAATATCTTGACATTGTTTGAATAACTCTGGTTTTTGTCTTCTTAATGATGATAATACCTTAAATAATTCACCCTTTTCTTTTGTGCTTGGTATTTCTAGTCTTCCGTTTAAAATATTAATCCATTTCATTTGAAGTTTAATATCTGCCTTCAATTCTTTTAAAGTATCTATAATAATTTTGGCATTATCTTTTGAAGCTCTTGCTTGTATTTGTTTTTCTTTTCTTGCTGGCTCTTGAGCTCTCTGCTCATACAAGTACACTTCTTGCCAAAATTTATCTATCTCATCTTCCCTAAATCTTGGAAGGTTCTTATCTCTCAGTGTAATAATTTGATTTAACCTATTAAAAAATTCCTGCATTTCATCCCGAAGTACACTTAAGAATAAATTATTGTTTGCAAGCAATTTTTCTATTTTAGTTTTATTACTCCCTTGATCCTGGTGAGCTATTGTATCACGTACAACTATGAAAGCTTGCCAATCAATAGTAGCATCAAGCTTAGTTAAAGATGACGAAAAGTTTTTCCCTGTGATAAACTCCCCTATTTTTTCTAAGCGTCTTAACGCAGCATGACGTCCAAGTTTTGTATTTAAGTTGAACTGTCGCTCATAACATTTATCATCCTTCTCCATCATAAGTAAGCAAGCTCCAGTATTTCCAGGTGCTTTATTAATTAAAGGGGCTATTTTTTTCAAATCCAATAATGCATATGTATTATCACTATTGTTAAGTAAGTAAATTAAATTTTCCGTATCTACTACACGTCTCGTATAAGCTTTTATTGCTAACAATTTAATAGGCGCAATTTCTTTTTGTTTGACCACAGAATTTTCTTCACAATTCTTAATATAACCAAATAAAGTTATAAGCTTAGGGACATCGAAATGTAAAATTGTTGGTATAGCTGCATTAGTGATTAACTTAACATGCTGATATTCATGAAACAATCTTTTTTGCTCTTCTTCACATGATGCAGTAATGTGACTATAAATGTTCATATGTATATAGCTTGCTGAAACTTGTTTTAAAAAACCTCCAAGTTGTTCAAAGGTTTCCCATGTAAATGGTTGAGGTTGAAGTAAATATTTATACTTACTGCGTAAATTGCCTGATAAATTATATATTGTAAAACAAACATATGATATAAACTTTCTTGGATGTAATGTTTTATCACCTTTAGTCAATTCTAATTCTGCGATATTCAAACTTTTTTTGTATCGCTGTTTATTTAATATATAATAATCATTAATAAAATTAAGCGCTTTATTAATAAAATTCAAACGGTTAATATCATACTTGCTATTTTCCTCTTCATCTAAATTAGGTTTAAAAGGGAGTTGGTTAAGATTATGATATGTCTCGTATAATTCATTAAAAGTATTTAAGTACTCTTGATTAATAGTTCTTTTTTTATTTAAGAAAAGACTTCGAATTGCAGAGTTTAAGTATGGAGGATGTTCTTGATTTTTATCTTTTGTCATAATATTGTAATCCCTATTTAATTAAAAACTATTTCCCCATATCATTTTTAAAGTTTATATACCTCTAGAATCATCTCTACTTTGCTCTCTTTCTTGTGATATTCTACTTGCATGAGGTGAGTTTGGACTATGAGGTCTACTAGGTAAAGATTTTTTATCCTCTATTTCTGTTGGCGCTATCTGCTTACTACTCTCCAATAATCTATTTTCTTCCCTTACTGCTGCTGCTTTATCTTTATGAGAATTACCAGAAGTCTTCTCTTTCTTAAAGCATTGTTTAAGTATTGTTAAATCTTCTTTTGTGTTACATTTCACTAAAAAAACCTTTTTTTTAGTCCCTCCTTCAGCTTGGTACGCTTCTATCTCTGCATTGATTTTCATAAATTTAAACAATATTTTTAAGTTTTCGATAGTTGCTTGTTTAGGAATAAATTCAAGGGTTAAATTATCTTCTTTAAGGCTAGGTATAGTATTGGATAATTGTTGTTTAATGTTATTTATTGTCTTATGTTTCTTAAGATATTTTTCTATATATTCTTTTACATCACTTTTATGTATTGTTTCCTGTATACTAAACTTATGCGATATTTTCCCAAAAATATATTCACCTTGGCCTTGTTCAGTAAATACAGGAATTATGGTTTTTTTATCAGTGACTTCTTGGGGTAAAAGTTGTTGTGGATTAATGGTCGGTGCAGGATCAATTGAGTTTATTAAACTCTCAATAAAGAGTTTTAGCTCTTTTGAGATTATCTGCATCGGATATACCTTTTCGTATGATTCTAATAAATCTTTAGTTCTAAAATTTACTTGTTCTACCTCTTGTAAAAAAGCTTTTCTAATTAATCTAACGAGATTATGCCCTTGTTCTTCCATCCACCATTGAGGATAATTAAGTTTTAATCCTCCTATGGTTTCAATTTGCACAACATTATTTTCTTGTTGTTTATTACCTGAAACTTTAAAAAAAGCTTCACACATAATATTAATTGTGTTCTGTAGCTCCATTTCCCGATTATCAATACTTAAGTCAGGTAAATTATTTATAAAGTTAGAATTCATTTTTTTAATAACTTCAGCATATAATTCAGTGTGCTTGCCTTCATATTTCTTCTTTTTTAATAATAAAAGGATATTAATAGGACAACAAAGATAATTTTCTATACTATATGCTCTTGGTAGTACGTGAACACCTTTACTTGGTTCATTACCTTTATCTTTGTCAATAGCTCCCAGTATATATTCTAAAGAAAGGTTAAATACTTTATGCCTTACTTGATCCTTACCGCCCATGTATTCATTACTTCTTAAAGCTTTAACGATATCACTAAAAAGTTTTTGCATCTTTTCATCAGGAATGTTTAAATCATTAATTCTTTCGATTATATTTTCATGAGCCTCCAACTTTACCCCTGCAGATAAAAAAATAAGTTTTGTGAAACAGTTTGAAATAGAACTGCCTTCTTTCAACTCTTTATCAAATTTTTTAGATAGCATAGTATAAAAACTAACATCATCTTGAGATTCTACTAAAACTAAGTTTTTATCAGCAACTACATTCATTAACCCTTTAGATAAATATGAAATTGCCTGCCTTGCAGTTGAAACCTCTGAGATTTCTGTTTTCGATTCCAACTGCTTTAAGTTATAAAACTTCACTTTTTGTTTTTCTTCAATTAACTGTTTATTATACTGTTCGGCTAATGCTATAGTTGCGGGGTTATGTGTGGTCATAATAATGTAAGTATTTTCATGCTCTAAATCATTTTTAATAATATCAAAAAACTTTTTGCAATATTCAGGATGGAAATGAATATCAACCTCGTCAAATAATAATAATCTTGACGGTTTAATTTCCAATACTTGCTCGACTATTTTATTAGAAACAGCACATGAAACCAGCGTAAATAAAACTTTTTCGCCTGAGGATAAATTATAAAAAAATATATCTTTGCCCTCTTTTTCAAATAGAATTTGAAATTTTTGATTTTCATCGATATAACATTCTTTAATTATAAAACCAACAAAATGGCGTTCAAGTAAAGAATTAATAAATTCTTTAACTTTAATATTTCCTGTAATCTCTAAATTCTTGTTTTCCTTAATTATTAAATATTCAATATAAAGAAAAGTAATAATTGGGAATTCATAGGCGGTGTGGCTTCCCTGCGATAGTGGAAATGCCCCAGAGTTATTAATATAAATACATACTTCTTCAAAAGTTAAATTTTTACTTCTAGTAATATTTCTCAATGTTTCCCCTAAAGCCAAATCTATTTCTTGTAAGTGGTTGGCATCAATATTCAACTGAACATTATACTTATTATTCAGATAATTTAATAATCGGGTTTTACCAACACCATTTACACCGAATATTATAGCAAAATTGGGTATCTCCCATTCAAAATTTCTTAAAGGCAGGAATCCACTATGCTGCAAATTAATATAGTAAGGGCAGCTTTTATTTATGCTAGTATTATGGACTATATTAAGCATATTTTCTTTGAGCTTAGTTGATATTAATAATATTTTTTTTAATAAGCTTAAATGGTTGAAAATAAAATAATTATCAGCTAAGCATATTTCATTTAAAATCTTGTATATACTTTGTTTTAGCTCTTCATTTAGGTTATTTTTTTCTATCGGGCTACTTAGTAACTTATCAATAATACTATAAAATACTAATATATAAAATTCCAAGATAGCAGGTGTGCTTTTAGTGTTATTAAAGTTATCATATATGTCTTCTATTTCTTTAATAATATTTATATTGAGTTTATATTTTTCTTTAAATTCAAGGTTTTGATAATTTATAATTATAGCTGGATTAGGTAACTCTTTTGGGTCATTAGGTAACTCTTTTGGGTCATTAGGTAACTCTTTTGGATCATTATCTGAAGTTGGAGCATGTAGTTTGTTTTCCAATATTTTAAAACTCGATATAATTTTACCAAATTTCATTGTACACAATGATTTGTGCTCATTTTTTAAAGGAGCTACCATTATATCTAACATGTCATCAAGTGCATTTATTAAGGTACCAATATTCTCTTTTTTTACTCTTGAAAATAGAGCCAAATTATTAGATGTTTCATAGGCATTAAGTTTTAAATATAAATTTGTAAAATTTGTGGTATTTGATATATTATTATCCAATCTAAAGGTTAAATATAAATCATTATTCTTTAAATATTCTTGTATTCTTTTTGAAAGCTTATCATTAACAATAATATAACATACTAATATACATCTATAAAAATTTTTCTGATTTTCTGCTTCAACTGTATCCTGATGGTTTAAATATTTGGATATCTCCAATAAATAAAAGTTTAATCTTTCCAAGAAATAACCATCTAAATGCCAATCTATAAACAAATTAAATCGTTTCATTTTAAAATCTTTATTATTTTTAAAACTAGCAAACTCTTGAATAAAAATATTCATTAAACCAGACAAATCTTTCCATATATTCTTTAAATTTTGCTTCAATTGCCCTGGCATATAACTATTATTGCGTTTAGTATTAGGTAATTTTTTACTCTCTTGATCTTCTGTACTTTCACAAAAAAAGTCATTGGACTCTTCAGAAATGTCAGAATATGATGATGTTTGCTTAATATCACTTATTAGATCTTTACTACTCTTTACTACATATGATAGTTTGATAAGGTCATAAAATCTTTGAAACGAAGTTATGATATCTTTAATGCTATCTTCATTTTCTTGTTGGTAGATTACTAGCTTGGCACATAATCCAATTGATAAAAATATATCTTTTTGAATATCGCTTTTGTTCTTTTTAGTATTTTTTCTTTGCAATTCTAAAAGTAATTCTCTTCCTTTTGCAAGGATTGTTTCAAATTCTTCTAATTCAATTTTTTTTTCTAAGGAAGTGATATCAATTTTTAATAATCTTTTTTTAATGACTCGTATAGATAACTTTACCGAAGAACCTTCTTGCTGAATAAATTTTTCAAATTCCTTGTTAAAAAGATTTTTTATAAAAATTATATACTCTGGACCATTACCCTTATTTTCTAAATTATTCTTAGGCCATATATTAAATTCAATATCAAATTCTTTAGTAATTCTTTCTAAAAATGATATATCAGTTATTTGCTCCTGAATATTTAAGGCCTGAATAAAATCATTTTTTAAATCTTTTGTATTAAGCTCGGTGGTCAATATAGTAGGTTGATTTTGTATTAAAGCATATAATTGGAATGCTGTCTTTTCTTGAATATATCCAGGCTCTATTTTAAACCGTGACTTTTTATCTTCTTCTTTTGCATTTATTAGATTGGTTTGAATACCCAATAATTCCCCTAAACAATTTAAGGTTTCTTTATATCTCTCAGCACTACATTCTAAGCAATAAAAATAATTACTAGGATTATCCGCTTGTGTTCTTACTTCTACTTTAATGTCTTCTCTTTTGGCTTGTATAAATATTCTCTCTAGTTCTTTAACTTCTTTTTGGTGAGCACTTATAACAGACTGCCTATATAATTTATCTTGAAAACTAGATTTTAAACTCTCATAAATATTTTTAGCATAAATTATAGCATACTCTTGTCTTAAACTTTGTATGCTACTTTCATATCCTTCCGGGGCAGTAGCTGGATTGAAAAATTCATCTAAAGATATATCTATAAGCTCATCCAAAGTATTTTTCGTTGAGAAAAGAACCGCATTTTTTAATGCGAATAAACCACAAGTAATTATTTCATTTTTAAAATTCTCTTTACCCTTATAATACTTTAGATCCTCTTGTTCTTTCCCTTTATATGATTTAAATTTAACTTCCTCACCAAATGCTATTTTTATATCATTTTCAAAGTCATCTATCGTGGTAGACCCTAGGGAATCTTTATATATACAATGTATTATATGGTCTAATTTAATTATAACAAATGCTATCCAATGATTACCTTCTGTATTATATATCCCTATTTTTTTTTCGCCTTTATCTATAATTTCCTTATATTTTTTGAATATTTCGAATGCAGTGTAATCATGCTGCTTATCTATCTCATAATTACTACTCTTACCTATTTCATGTATAAAGCTTCCTGACATTAATTGCTTTCCAATGGCACTAATATCAGAGTTTTGATATTTATATTGATAATCATTGTATCGATTAAAAGCATTATATTTTTCGTATTGGTATGCATTTTTCATGTGTATAAAACCCTTTGTTTTGGAGTTACTTAATCAAATTTTATGATTTTATATTAATATTTAGTGTGCACTCATGATTGTCTAGTTCTATATATTTAAGATATTTTGAATAATTATTAGATTAATATTAACATTATAGCTATACTGCTTGTTTTGTTTTTATTACTTCTTAATATTGAGTAGAAAAGTTATTAAGTAAAATTTTTTAATATATCCTAAACTGTGTATTTAAGTTTAGTGCTATAAAATTAATTAGGAAAAGATTAGAAGTTAAGTGTTATTTGGTTTCTCGCTTATACTCTATTCTAGTGCTCTCAAAAAAATTACAATTTATAATAGACAGACATAACCTGTATGAGTATTAAACTACTACCGATGCAGAATAGTTATAATATAAAAGCCTTATATTATTTCTTTGAGTCTTTCTTGTTTACTGCTTATTTAAGCTACTCGCCTATTGCTAATTTAACTCTTTTACTAGCCGGTATCTTTATCTTTTCTCTTGATTTTGTATTCATACTTTCTCCATATTTAATATCCGAAACTTAAACCGTACCCAATCCTATTAGCTGCAAGCTGTCTCTCTTTACTAATAATTTTTTATGCTACTCCAAACAATGCATCTAAATGTTTTTTACTGTCAACTTTTGTGCTACTGATCTTTGCAGATCATACAGTTAATAATTCTTCTTTATTTATATTATCTTCCTAATCATTAGTTACTTTCTTGTTAACCCTCTATAGATAAATGGTTTAAATACTGAGATAATTAAGTTTTAGCTACAATTAGCTTTCCCTGCCCTTTTATTCATTTTCTTATCTTATTGCCATGAAAGCTACGATTATAGGCTATCACATAACTCAATCTTAATTGTTTTATGTAAAACATGAGCAGCTCTTTCTAAACTCTTTAATGTAAGACTAGGATTATTCGGATCTAATAATCTTTCCACTGATGCTCTACTGGTATTCATTCGCCTAGCCATCTCAGTTTTATTTATTTTAAGTTTTTCCATTTCTTGGCTTAACTGCCATGTGAGTACCCTTTTCAAAGCAGTAGCTTCAACATCAGCCAGTATTTTTTCCTCTTCTAAAAAGCTATCAAAACTAGTACCAATACCTTTGTTGTATTCTTTATTTGTCATTTTCTACCTCTTGTTTTCTTGTTCTAGCAAGTTTTAAATCTGAGTCAGGAGTCTTTTGAGTTTTTTTGATAAAAATATGCAATAAAATCATATTAGATTTATAAATAAAAAATATAATTCTAACTTCCCTTTTGGTTGATAAACTAGACCTTACTTCATATAATCCTTCACTCAGTGGCCTACATACAGGCATACCGATTGGCCAGCCAAACTCTACAGTTTTTATATCACTTCCTACAATAAATTTATCACCTTTAGACAGCTCCTTTAGAAACTCTTTAACAGGCTCTCTACCAGAACTATTTTGATAAAAACTTGCTTGTATCTTTTTCACTATCGTATTCATTTATTTATTGTACCAAAAATGATACATATTAGCAAGATATAAGTATACTATTCTTTAAATTCTAGTTAAAAAAATTATGTAGCATATAAGCTATTTTAGCAAGCTCTACCAACTAGTTGTTTTACTACTTATTTTACTTTAAAATCTTACCTTGTATTTTTAACATCTTGATAAGGAACTACTCTTTTTTCAATATAGCTACCAAGTTTATTATGCACTGTCCTTAGGTCATATTCCGCCTGTAAACCAAGCCATAAATCAGCTGAAGTATTAAAGTATCTAGCAAGTCTTAATGCTGTATCTGCTGATATACCGCGCTTACCTTTCACGATATCATTAATCCTTGTTAAAGGCACGTCTATATCCCTTGCCAGTTTATTTTGGCTTATGCCATAAGGTACTAAAAACTCTTCTAATAATATTTCTCCAGGTGTAATAGGAGCCAACCTTTTATCTGTGTGTGTCATATTTTTTACTCCTTATCTTTCTTAATGGTAATCTATAATTTCTACATCAAAAGCTTTATTATCATTCCATCTAAATATAATCCGCCACTGTTTATTAATCCTAATACTATAATACCCTTCTAGATCGCCCCTCAATGGCTCAGGTCGGTTACCGGGCGGAAGAGCCAGGTCGCTAAGTGTCTTAGCTCTATGTAGTAAAAGCAGCTTACGCCTTGCAGCTTTTTCAAAGTGTTCATATTCTTTTACAAAGTAATCTTCAAATAAGCTTTTAGTCTTCTTACATTTAAAACTTACTATCATTAAATACAGTATACCAAACCCATAACATTAAAACAAGTATATCTCTATTTTAAAAGTTTTCAACTGAATATTACCTACTTATTTTCTGGCTCAATCTCTTCAGTTAAAGACTCTTTAGACACTATCACGGCTTTTTCCTTCAAACCTTCAACTTCAGTTAAGTCTTTATCAACTATATTGCTTTGCTTATCATACCCCTTAATAATAGACTCTTGTAATGCAGGCCAATTTTTATAGTCATATTTTATCTTTGCAATAGGATACCCGCCGGTCATAATTAGATATCCTTCCAAGTCGGGTAAAGATAAAATTTCTGCAGGCAAAACAAGGTTTTTTTCTCTATAATTTTTGGCGATATTAACCCCGTCTCTTCTTTTATCCGCACCATAGGATAAACCTTCGTTAACAATCTCTACTTCTTGGTTCCCTATGGTATCTGCACACCACCTTGCCGTTTTAGCGTC
>NZ_JSWE01000005.1 GCF_000815465.1 Candidatus Jidaibacter acanthamoeba
TTTATACTAATAGCCGCATTAAAATCTTTTATAGCATTTTCATAATCTTTAAGCTTATTATATGCCATACCTCTATTACTATAGTAAGTTTCATTATTAGGTTTTAATTTTATAGCTTGGCTGTAATCTTCAATTGCTTCATTATACTTACCTTGAGCATAATAAGCATTACCTCTATGGTTATAATAATTATCATTTCTAGAGTTTATGCAGATAGACGCATTAAAATCTTTTATAGCATTTTTATAATAATTATCATTTCTAGAGTTTATACTGATAGCCGCATTAAAATCTTTTATAGCATTTTCA
>NZ_JSWE01000006.1 GCF_000815465.1 Candidatus Jidaibacter acanthamoeba
TTCATGCTCTACTTCTTCTAAAATAGACCACCCTCTTGATCTGCTGTCAAACGGGTTTAAAATAATATCTTTCTTGGGGTTATAGAACCTTTCAGTAAATGTGCCCGTGAAATCATATATGACCGCTTTGTCGCCTCTAAGCTTAATTTGTTCTATAATTTCTGAAATTAATATTGTTTTACCACTTCCGGTACTCCCGGCTATCATAGTGTGCTGAGTTTCTCCCGAAGGAGGATATGGTACCCCGACAAGAGAATAACCTTTATACTTTCTCTGTTTATTTTGCTTTTGAATAAGAGCTTTTAATTCTTCAAGGGTAGTCATTTCCCTACCCCTCACAAAGTTAGATTGCTTTACCTCAAAACCTTTCCTACAAAAATATATAATCACTCCTACCCAGCCCATAACTATTGTAGCCAGTGAAATAAGTGCGCTATCTCTACAAGTATGCCACGCTTTATTTGCATAATACTTAGCAATGCTACTTCTTAGAATATACTTTGCTTTTAGCTTCTTATTTCCCATAATTACCGGCTCTTCTTGGGCTTTTATTACTGAGTAAAATTGTGCCTTAAGATAAGCAGTCCCATAATAATATTCAGTTGCAGGTAATTTTATTGAAATTAAACTAATAGTTATAAATACCCATACTACCGCTCCCCACTTAGTTAA
>NZ_JSWE01000007.1 GCF_000815465.1 Candidatus Jidaibacter acanthamoeba
TCAAATCAAAGTTAAAGTATATTTTCCCTTTACCCATGTGAGTTAAGTGAGTTTTACAGATTGAGGCATGTGCAGGTTTGTCATTATATTAAGTATATGACAACCAAGTAAAGTCTCAGCATCTTGGTTATCCCATTTCCTAGATCTTAGCTTGGTTCCAATAATACTTTTATATCGGTAAATAGTATTTTCTACAATTTCCCTCCTTCCATACTTATTTTTATAACACCCCACATGGTATCCTTTTTCTTTAATATAGTTTATGATATCAGACCTAGGTTGTGTATAAGCTGTCTTGGTATCTGCGCTTTGTATTAATGATTCTAAACATTTACGGTCATCAGTAATATGGTTGGTCATAATACGTGAAACTATTAATCCCTCTTTACTAACTCCGGTATAGCTGGCTTGCGCTATACTCTTCTTTTTACTTCCTACCTTATTTAAGCAACAAAACCATTCTTATGGGTAAGGATAACATTATTATTGCCGGCTATATTAATCATTTTTTATTCGGTGGTTATCCCTCTTTCTAGTGGTACCTAGCTATTGGCTGTTGTTTATCATAAGCTAAATTCTTATCTGCTTCACTAAGCTTCGGTTTTTTAGCTATTATATCGACCCAATGTTTTTTCTCTTTTTTATCATTAGTTTTATCGGTTTGTTTTTCTAATAATTGCTTATCAGTAGGTTCTAATTTTCGCTTTCTAAGTTCAATAAAAGCTTCCACTTTTTCTTCACTCTTATATCTATGTACTTCAACCTCCCTTTCTGCTGCCTCAAATTCTTTTATTTTTTCAGAGCATGAGGTCTGATATAGTTTCCTCGCTGTATATCCTTCTATAGTGATAGTAGAGTCAGCACCGTGCTCAAGTAATAGCTTATAACCTTCTACATGTCCGCCATCTGCTGCCATGTGTAAAGCTGTAAATCCTTCTTTATTGCATGCATTAATATCAGCTCCTCTCTTCACAAGTAAAGGAATTAGATTTATCTTACTTCCTATTAAACATAAATGTATAACCGTGTTCCCCTTTATATCGGCTGTTTTTATATCAGGATTATGTGCTAATATTAATTTAGCAATTTCATCGTAACCATTATATAAGGCATTTTGCAAAGGAGTCTGCTCATC
>NZ_JSWE01000008.1 GCF_000815465.1 Candidatus Jidaibacter acanthamoeba
CGCAAATAAGTAAATTTAACTGACATACCTAAAGAATTAAATATCATAAAGGAAGTAAGGCAGCCATATTGATAAGCTGAGGATCAAAAGAAATTAGCTGCTATGAAAAGAAGGAAACAAGAGAGAAGAAGCAACTCTAAAAAGATAAAATACATAATAAATAACTGGAGAGAATATAGCCAATCACTAAAGAATAGGGGATCACTTACCGTCTGGATAAGTAAGGAAATAGAGGAGTTATGGTATTTTAGTAAAGGAAATATATGTAAACGAGGAAGGTTAACCTTTTA
>NZ_JSWE01000009.1 GCF_000815465.1 Candidatus Jidaibacter acanthamoeba
AGGGTATTATAAATATTTATGTGAAAATGTGGCATAAGGCTGCGGCAAGCTATATATCAAGGCTACAGGAAGTATTTTTCATAAANTTATGAAAAAANATTCCCTAAAAAGTGAAAGTTTATTAAATTTAGGCACCCTATAAAATGGGCTTTCTAAGCTCATAATGTTTGAAACATTCCCGTTTATAATCTTTTTAGGGAANATTATGTATTTTTATATTTCCAGGGCTATTTGTATATATAAACTTTCTCTAAAATAAGATTTTATGATTTTTTATTATTATGGTTAAACACTTTATTATTAACTAGTTCGTGCTCNAATACTTTCTCTAAAAAAAGTATTAACCTTCGAAGTATAGCTAAACACAAATACTGCAACCTAGGCCGATATTTATATTTAATTCTCCCTAAATAAATTAATTTAGGGGATGTTTAAAAGGTGTGAATTTGGTTATTTTTATCTGAAAAATACTTGCTTTCCCTAAAAAGATTATAAACGGGAATGTTATAAAAAATGTAAGCCTACAAGTAGCATTTTATATGCTCTTTATTTTTAAACAATCTCAACTTTTTTGGGAAAGTTTTTTTGGACAAATACCAAATCTGCCTNCTACAACTTAGATAAATAGCATACTACAGCCTTATGCCACATTTCCACATAAATATTTATAATACCCGGG
>NZ_JSWE01000010.1 GCF_000815465.1 Candidatus Jidaibacter acanthamoeba
TTTCTTACTTGCTGCTTGGAATGGAAACTTAGATGTGATGAGATATCTCCTTGAGATAAAACCTGAGTTCATTAATTCATCAAATAAATATGGAGCCAATGCATTTTTACTTGCTGCTTGGAATGGAAACTTAGATGCGGTGAAATATCTTCTTGAGCTAAAACCTGAGTTTATAGATTCAGTAGATAAAGATGGAGCTAATGCTTTCTTACTTGCTGCTAGGAATGGGAAATTAGATATAATGAAGTATCTATTACAACTGAAACCTGAGTTCATTAATTCATCAAATAAATATGGAGCCAATGCATTTTTACTTG
>NZ_JSWE01000011.1 GCF_000815465.1 Candidatus Jidaibacter acanthamoeba
CTCTATCTAGTGTACTATTTTTCTCAATATTATAAAATAAAGCCAGATTTTCAAACACAGTATTTGGTAACCTATATAAGTCAAACTTTGGTCGAAATAACCTTCCTTCTTCTGTTTCATTTCCTATTCTCATTCCAAATTTATTAATATCATCTTTTAATAATTTTAAGGCTCTCTCTTGGCGTATATTTATCTCTTTAGTCTTTATTGTATCCAGAATATTTTTTACTTCCTGCTTATATTCAGTAATTAAATTTTTATCTCCTTTTATATATGTAATGGTAGTTAGCTCATTTGGAAGTAAATTGTCTTGCTTATACCATTTACCTTCTTGGAATTTACTCATTTCTTTAGGAGTATGTATTAATTCAAACACTTCTCCACCATATTCGTCTAACTCGCCCTCTCTTAACCCACTGGCTGCTGTTGTACCAAGAGGAGTTTTACATGCTCTTGGCATCATTCCATCAAATTTAAATCCATTAGGGGTTATGTTATCATAAAACCAACTGCTTAGTGGATCTTTATTATAAGCAGGGTTAAGTGCATCTATTACCATTGTAGGTAATACTGTTTCTCCTAAGTTGATTACTTTAATATGCAATAATTTAGTAAGGTTTCGAAAATACTGCTTATAATTTTCATTTTCTTCATTTATTAAAACGACGAATTCGAAATCAGAATAAGGTGTAATCTCTTTTCTTGCTATTGACCCTAATCCCATTATCGCATACTTACATCCTCCCTCTGGAGAACCTAGAACTTTTTGACATTCATCAATTAAATCATTAATAAATCCTTTCATTCTTTTAGTAATCATACCATATAAGCTTTGTACTTTTTCTACCTTGTCTATTTTTAAAAGCTCAACATTTTTATCTTGCTCCTTTGGAGCATTATATTCTGACTCTATACTATTAAGAGCATCTCGCACTTCTTTTCTTAAATCTTCTAAAAATTTTTTATGTATTAAATCAGACTCTTTAGCGGATATTAAAGAAGCAGGTATTTTCTTCTGTAACACATCTTCTAGAAAGGATTTCTCTGTTCTTTTAATACAATCTATTAATTCATTTTGATGTGAATTATAACATTTATCATTCGCAAACTTATCGTTAACTATTATAAGAGCAGTATTATAGAGTGCAGTTGCTTTAGTATATTCCCTTTTCTCTCTATATATACCACCTAATTCTTTTAAACTTTCAATCTGTAGCTTATAATCTTTATTGCTTAATGCTTCTTTGAAATTATGAGCATATTTATATTCCTTTTCGTCAATCTCTTTTTTATTACTATTTTTTTGCAATGGTAGTTGTTGCCGCATTTCTTTACATGCATAGGCAGTTAAGTATAATGCCAACACTTTCTCTTCTTCTTGTTCTGGTGATAGATCACCAGCTCCTCTAAACGATAACATAATACCCTCAAGTTCTTCTAACTTCTCTTCGGCTTCTTCCTTCTTTCCATGCATTACATGTACATTAATTAATAGATAATAAGCTAATATATGTGGTGCTACAGTTATGCTTTCTCTAGTATCAAGCAGCACTCGAAGTGTATCTACTGTAGTTATTTTTTCAAGTTGGTTATACCCTAAGCTCGAACCATCATTCTGTAGCTCAATAGCTTTATTTAACAACTCTTGTATCTTTGTATACTCTTCTTGATTATTAATATCATGGTATTTAACTAAGAACATTGCATATTCCGTATATAAAGCTGAGCTTATAGGTTCTTCAGATTCCATGCTTAATGCTAACTCAAATGTTCTTCCTGCTTTTCCTAGGTACTCTTCATACTCTTCTATCTTATTACTTTCTTTAAAGCAAATTGCCTTAATATGATACATGCAGGCTAAATTATTCCTTGTATATCTTGATTGAGATATATTACTTAACTCGTTATACCATTTAATTGCTAGAGTTAGTTCCCCTTTATTATAGTATGCATTAGCTAAAATTTGTAGTGCATATATTTTATACTTTTTCGCTTCTATATCTTCTAACTTATCTAATATTTTTATACACCGGATACTATTTTGTACTGCTTTTTCATTATTATCTAGAGTTAAATATATACTTCCTATATTGTATAATGTAATTGCTATACTAATATGGTTCTTAGGGTATATTTTTTGTTGAATATCCAAACTTCTTTTATAACTTTTTAATGCCTCACTATATTTTCCTTGTATATCTAGTATAATTCCTATATTATGTTCAACTTTTGACATAATATGATCTTCTTTTCCTATTCTCTTTAATATGATTAAACTTTGTTGATAATTATTTAATGCCTCTTCGTATTTCTTTAAAGCAAGTAGATTATTTCCTATGTTATACAATGAAGCTGCAATATCAGGATGACCATCTTTATATATCTGTTGTCTAATTGTTAAACTCTCTTCATTAAATAGTAATACCTTATTATATCCACCTTGTATACTTAGTATAGCTCCAACATTATTTAATAAAGTAGCATTTTCAGGAAAATATCCTCTATATCTTTTATTATATATTTTAAAACTTACCTTTAAGCATAATAATGCCTCACTATATTTCCCTTGTTTGGTTAATGTACCCCCTATATTAATTAATACATTTGCAATAGCAGTATGATCCCTTTTGTATATACCATTATATATTTTCAAACTTCTATAATAATATTTTAATGCTTTTTCATATTCCCCTAGTGCTGAATATGTAATTCCCATATTATTTAATAATGAGGCTAATGAAATATCCCTGTCCCTGATTCCCTGGTAAATCTTCAAGCTCTTTTCTTGCCACTGTAATGCTTCCATATACTTATCTTCACTATACAATATATTACCTATCTGGTTATATATTGCGGCAATACTAAGCTGGTCTTGGCTACATAACATCTCATCCAATAATTTTAATGCTGGCTGATTTTTGCCCACCCGGTGATATAAACTTACTAGAAGTTGTTTTAAATAGTTATTTTTCTGATAACTTGTTTCTTTAAATTCCTTTATTGCCTTATCATACTTCATAAATCTTACATATATATGTCCTTTGATCATATGCTCATCTGGTATAGCTCTTTCTTCAATATATTTATGTTTTAATCCTGTATTATCTCTACTATCATTAATAATTGTACTTAATATTACCGTTGTATAAAAGTACCTATATAATAATGCTGGTTCCTTAATATAAAACACTTCTTCAATTATTTCTTCCTGTAGTTCCTTAATTTTAGTACTATACTTCTGTAGAGTTGATAAATCTTCTTTTTGGCCATTATTATGGGCATATGTATTTAACCTTAACTCAGTAGCTATGCTTAATGCAATTTGCAACCCTTTTATGTTCTCTAAATGTTTCCACGAAGATTCTAACTCAGATAGTGAATATACTGACACCCAAATATCTTCTCTCCGACCACCTAAGCACTCTGTTAATGCAACTGCTATTCTATCCGGAAATCTGTATATCTCCTTCTTTACATTTAATATTTGTCCTATTTTATCTTCATCTGATATAAAACTATAGGGATCAAAGTTTAAGTTATCTTTTTTTAAGATCTCAAATGATTGCTGTTGAATATTTTCTCTATATCCTTCTAATTTTCCTTGATATTTTCTTATTAATTCTTTGCTGCCCAATATCGGTACTATACGCCATAAAGCCTGAACTAGATGTGGGTCCTCCTTCCACCACACTTCTTCTTGAAATCTTAGTAACTCACTTATAGTGCTAATTAACTCAAATGGCTTACATTTAACTACCTTACTTGTACCTTCTTCATTAAGCTCAATTTTATTATACCTTTCCTCTCTCCCCAATGGTGATTTACAAGCATGCCATTGTGATCCGTCACAACTAAACCCCCTCCTGCTTATATTATCATAAAACCAATTATGCTCTTTATCAGTACCATCACTTCGCTTAAAGTTGTTTAGTTCCTTTATTCCAAATACTGTAAGTAAAGATTCTCCAAAGTTCGTTACCTTAATATACATTAATATTGTCAAATTCCTAAAATACTCTTTTATCCTTTCTTCTTCTCTCTCTAATTCTTCTTCTATTAATATTCCCCATTCCATATCTGACCATGGTGTCATGGTACCTAATGCCATCGACCCCATACCATATATTGTATACTCTACTTCTCTTTCTTCCCCTGTTTTCTTATCTATTACCTTAGGTAAACCACCTAATTCTTTTATACAATCATTTAATAGCTGTTTGATTAGCCCTTTATCCCCTATAAAATATTCTCTTATCTCTCCGTATATTCTCTCTACTTCTTCTGCCCTCTTTTCTAGCCCTTCTTCATCCAGCTCCTCTTCCCCTTCCTTTATCCCTAAATCTTCTATTCTTTTTAGTTCTCCTTTTACCCATGCTCTGTGCTCTTCTAATTTAGCTTTATATTCTCTAATTCTCTCCAAACTTGCTTTGCCGCTATATCCTTCGGGTAATGGTTTGTCATTACTGTATTGCTTTATAAAGTTTTCTTCTACTAATCCTATTTTATTCTCTACTTCCCTCCTCCGGCCTTCTTTATCAATTCCATCAGGTAGCTTATCTATTATGTTAAGCATGTACTGATATATCCCTACTGCCTTAGGATTATCTAGCCTATCTTTTCCTTCGCTATATATATCTCCTAACTTTAAAAATAATTTGTATTCTTGCTCATAATACTTACCTATATTTATTTCATTGTTACATAGCTTTAGCCCTTCTTTTATCTTTTTTAAGCAAACCTCTATATCTCCTACTTCGTATAGCTTATTTACTTCTTCTTTTATCTCTTCTATTTTTTTCAAAGTTTCTTTTACATTTAGGAAAATTATATCACCCAATTCTTCTTCATCTTCTTTGCCTCCCCCTTGCCCTATATACTTTTCTATAAAATCTAAATTTATTTCCTCTTCTACCTTCTTAAAAAGTAATCCGTAATATTCTTCTAGCTCTTCCTCTGTATACTCTCCTCTTTCTCCTTTCACTAATGCCTTCTTCTGCTCTAGTATACTAAATAGCATCTCTATATATTCTGCGGATAACTCACCTATTTTCTTTCCTATTTTTGACTCATTTCTTCCCAAGAGCTCTACTCTGTTCCTGCTGCTTTGTCTTATCCTTTCTTCTATCTCTTCTAACCTATCAGTATTTATTTCTATGCCGGCTATCTCTACACACTCTCTTATATGCCTAGCTCTTATCCCTACTATCTCCTCTTCATGCTTATTTGCAGTAATTGAACTTAGGCTATATTTATTTTCCTCTTCTAGTGGTGCTTCTGCATATACTTCATTTCTTATCTCTCTCCTACTGTAACCCCTTATATTACTGAATATTATTACACCACAATCATAGCTGTTCTCATAACTCCCTTGCTGATCTATCTTCTTCTCATACTCCTTAACCTCTATTTCTTCAGCTCCTACCTCTACTCCTTTATTCTTTAGCTCTGTTCTTATTAAGAACCCAATCTGCTCCTTTATTACTTGCAATAGTCTTTCCATTTCCTGCTTTGGGAAATGATTTACTCCATATGGATCATCATATAATATGCTGCTTCCTCTACTTTCATAATCTATTTCTATCCTTACACTTCTCCAATGCAGCCCATATAATATAGGTAGCACTATAACTCTCGGCATAGATTGCCATCTATCGGTGTTGTACTCTTTTATTTCATGATTACCTGTTATTCTTGCTATATCATCTCTCAGATATTCTCTAAAATTATCTGAATGGTAAGGATCAGCTATGAATATGCCTTCCTCGTTCTCCCTGTGTGTAGCATATCTTTCTTCTTCTTTACCTTCTATATCAATAGGATGTAACATACTTTTTCTTATTGCTACCAGCAGCCTGAATCCGTCAGTAACGCTGTACCAATACTTCCTGTCTTCTCCATTGCTAATCAGATTCCTATCATCCCCTGCTGCACTTAAATCCCTTAGCTTCTTTTCCACATGCTTTGTATGCTCATCATCTTTCTTAGAATCTGAGCCTAAACTTTCTACAGCTCCCTCTTTCATTGTTTTAAATTGCGCTTCCCATTCTAATATATCCTCACATAGCTTTTTTGTTCTCTCAGTAACTTCAAATCTTTCTTGCTTTAATCTTTGAGTAACAAAGTTATATGCTTTTTCAACTAATTCTTCTCCTTCATATACTGAGAATTCTCCACTCTTCTTATTGTACTTTTCAACTACTCTTTTAATACTATTGAATAATATTCCATCCCACTTATTATCTAATGCTTTACTTATATCAATTGATTTTATGTATTCCCTAA
Source organism: Candidatus Jidaibacter acanthamoeba (assembly GCF_000815465.1). Lineage (NCBI taxonomy): Bacteria > Pseudomonadati > Pseudomonadota > Alphaproteobacteria > Rickettsiales > Candidatus Midichloriaceae > Candidatus Jidaibacter > Candidatus Jidaibacter acanthamoebae. The sequence continues at coordinate 6,283 of NZ_JSWE01000011.1, forward strand.
GCTCTTTGCCATATTTGCCTATAAATAAACTTTTAATTAATTCATGTAGGAAAATTTGCTTCCATATTTCTTGGGCACCAATTATTTTTGGGTGTTGCTTATTACTAAAAATTTTTTTAAAAATGAAGTAAGCATTCCAATAAGATTTCTCTAATTCTTCTAAATTTTTAATATTTTCATATATTTTACATAAAAATATATTGGTTTTAGCTATATCTAAATGAGGCCTAACCTTAAATATTTTTTTATATATTTCTAATGCTTTTTTTAAGGAAGTCTCAGCTTCTATAAAGTTATTAATTAGTAAGTAGTTTTTACCTTGATATCTATATGCATTTGCTATGTATAAATTATTTTCTCCATAGGTTTCTTTGTTTATTTTCAAAGCTTTACTATAGCACTTCTCAGCATCACTTTTGTTCCCTTCAAGTCGATTGAGCTTTCCTAATTTATAAAGTACTTTAGCGGTTTCATTTCCTTTACCAGAAAAGATTTTAAGATAAAGTATAAGTGACTGATTAAAATAACTTCTAGCTTTAATAAAGTCTTTACTTTTTAAATAAAATATTCCAAGATCTTTATAATTTTTAGCTAAATTAGGATCATAATTATCTCTCATTTTTATATACTCCTTCCCTATCCATAAGTAGTTTATCTACAAATATTTTTACATCATTCTCAGTATCAAAATGCTCTTCTTTATCAACAGAAATAGTGCTCTCTTTTATTAAATTTAAAATACCTTCATCTGAAACTAGCATATCTTGTTTTTCCGTAGATATGTTTATTGGAGGCACATCACTGTATATTTCTTTATTAATATATTTAATTGCTAAGTTACATTCTCTATAATGGGTATTATCTTTTAATCCATCAAATATTTTTGAATATAAACGTAAAGTTTTAATAGTTAATGGATGCAAAATATTAAATATATCTCTAACTATGCATAGTGCATCACTTAATTCTTCTCTGGCTTTTTTATACTCCTTTTGAAAAATATAATATTTACATAGGTTTAATAAAGCCAATGAAGTTTCAACCCCTTTTGCTCCACATACTTCTTTGTTTATCTTAAACCCTTTCTGGGCTTCCGTTAAAGCCTTATCAAATTTATTTTGCTTAAAGTATAATTTAGATAAATTATTATAAGCCATACCTGTCTTATAATGATATTGTCCATAATAATTCTTAATATCAGTTATTAATGATAGGAATTTTTCCTCTGCCTCCATATAATCGCCACTTTCAAGTAAAATTAGAGCCAAATCAAAGTTATAATCTATAGCTTTGTAATGATTATGCTCGCTCATATTTATTGCTTTTTGAATACAAGTTTTAGCAAAATTTATATCTTCTTCATTTTGCCTATATTTACCAATAATAATTCCAAGCATATCATATGCACTCGCAACAATGATTTCCGGTATATCTTGATTTTCTGATATGCTTATCAAATCACCATTTTTCTGTAATACGTTGTATTCTATTAATATTCCTATAAGGCTCTTTTTCGCTTCCTCATAGTTAGCCATACAGTAATACACTCTTGATAAAGCAATACTACATTTAATTAAATTTATCTTCTGTTTAGACTTTAAATTCTCATCATTAGAAGTATATTCTTTTATTGCATCTTCATAATATCCTATCGCCTTTCTGTACATAAATAGTTTTTCATGAATTCTCCCTTCAATATAATTTTTTTCATGTATTAATATTTTTTCTATATATTTTTTAAAATCATCATGTTTACTTTCATCTTCTTTCTTTGTACTAATATCATTACAAAGAACCTCTATACTTTCCTGTAATGGCAATAATGTATGGTATATATCAAATAGATCGTTTTCTTTATCCAAGCAAAATTCATGCTTTATTTTCTCAATAGTCTGATTTGGCCATGGGATTATAACAACATCCTTTTCTCCTTTGTAATGCATTACACTTTTTAATCTAAGAGTTGTAATTGTATTTAAAACCTCTTCTAATTTTTTAGCTACTTTGTTGGAGATTATTTTCATTGATTCTAGTTTTTTTATTCTCCTCCAGGAAGTCTCAACCTCCTCTGTGTTTAGTATATCGTTGCCAGCTTTATCATCTTTTTCCTTACCTTTATCTTGACTAGAAGGATTAGATGATAGTTCTGTTGAAGATAAAAAATATAAGCTAATACATTCTAATATTAAGGTTGGCAAACGGTAAAGCTCATATTTGATAGGATATACTTGTCCTAGATGAGTCCTTCTCGCTAAGTTAGGTTCGAATCTATAAATAGCTTCCTGTAACCAGCTTATGATTCGGTTCTTCAATGTCTCTTTATCCTGGGAATTAACTTTTATTCTATATTTATCAACTAATGCTCTATTACCATATATATATTTAAAATTCATTAATATAAATGGTAAGTGAGAATCAAATTCAAACCATTCATTTTTCTCATGATATTCCATTAAATTATTTACTGTACCTAGTAACTTAAATTTCTTCTTCTCCTCCTTTAAGTGAGTATTACCTAATGGTGTTTTACATGCCCCTGGTGCTTGGCTATCAAATGAGAAACCCTTTTTAATAACCCCTGTAGCAGATCTTTCAAGCAATCCTAACTCTTTTACATCTAGAATATTTTGCATTCTTAAAGTAGTTTCACCTAAACTAATAATTTTAAGCTGGATTAGTTTACAGAGATTTTCTAGATTACTATGTTGTTCTTTATTTCTTGTAATAATAGCAAACTCAAAATCAGAATATGGTGTTGCTTCTCCTCTTGCTAATGAGCCAAGCACTATAAATGCATAATCTTGATCTGTTAAACCATTAAATAAGCTTTCACCTATAATTTCTTTAATAAATTTAATTAAGCGCTGATTTATAACTTGGTATATTCCTTGGATATCTTTAAGTGATTTTAACTTATTACTTATGTCTTCCCTTAGCTTTTGAAGAAAAATTTTATGGTTTTGGTTATCATTTTTGAAACATTCTTTTTTACTTAAGTTAGCAGAAAACCTTTCTTCTATATGCGCTATTTTTTTTAATAATTCACTTTCTTCGAAAGCCAAAGCATAGTTATATAATACTGCTGCGTTTGCATGATCCCCTTGATTTAAATAAAAATCTCCTAAAGATAAAAAACAGTTCCTTTGCTTTTCTTGATTTCCTTCCTTATAAGCTATTTCTAAAGCCCTTATAATCTCTCCTTTTTCCTGCATATAGGGTTACTCATTTAAATTATATACATATCATTACGCTGGGCTTGCCTCTCTACTTTAGAAATATAATTACTATCTAATATTATATTGCTTAACTCAATTGCCTCTCTACGTTGTTCATGATTCTTACTTATACCAATCTCATCCTGAATTCTAAAACACCTCTTTATTGCAGAATTAGCAATATCTAGTAGTATTTCTTCCTTCTTATAAGCATCTGCTTTAGCAAAGTCTGAATTTATAATTATTTCCTGCTCTTGAGTAATATCTTTTTTATCTTTATAAGCGACATACGCTTTAGCAACACCTAAGTAAGCTTCACCCAGCTCTAAACTTATACTTTTCTTTTCTTGCTCGATATCTATTGATTTATTATAAAACTTTAATGCCTCTTTATACTCCCCCGTAATATAAAGTAATTTACCCATATCATTTAAGTACTTTGCTTGTCTTGTATCACTCTTCCTATCCCCTTCAGTAAGGTAACTAAAAACATCTTCAGAAGTTATGAAGTCCCCCTCACCTTTGTCTATGTAATCTTCATCTTTATACATTTCTTGCACTGCTCTATCACATTCCCTTTTCTTCTCTTGATATGATTTCTTACCTGCAGCTATTTTCTGCCTTATCCTGAATTTTTCACTTCGACAGCTCCATTTATTCTTCACATCAACTATCTTCTTTTCTAGCTTGTTATATTCCGTAATTATATCTTCTAAATTATTGTTATTTTCAGTTTTATGTTTAAATTCCAATATACCATTTCTCTGCACAAGAATGCTATCCATTCCATTCTCATTAAATTGATTCTCGGCTATATTCCCGTTTCCCCCTATTTTTCTATCAATTACTTCTCTTACAGCTACTGCTTGTTGTAAATAATATCTGTATATGTCACTTTCTCCTCCTATATCGAAATAAGTTCTGCCCAGATGATAAAGTGTTTGGGAATAGATGGTTAATAGCTTTTCATCTTCGTTTTTCAACCCATTACAAATTATGTTAATTTGTTCATTTAAAATTCTTTTTTCTTCTTGAATTTTTATAAAATCCAATATACACCATTTCAGTTTACTAAGATGCTCTTTAAATTCTTTAAGCTTATCTTTATCTGAATCATTTAGCCCTTCTTCTGCTAGCTTTTCTAAAAACTCCTTACTAGTTTCAAGAATCTCTCTTGCTTTAATTGACCTTCCTGTCATCATGTAGTGTGAGGCTAAAGCTACTTTGAAATATACGTATTCAGCACTTTTGCTTTTACCAAACACTTTATCCTGGTAAAATAATAGAGTTACTACATGTGGTACAAATAATGCATTTTTATTTTTTGCTTGTTGCCCGGTATTATCGCGCTTAAAATTATTTTTAAAAAATTCAATTATCTTATTTAATTGTTCTTTTTTTTCAGTTTTAATTACATCTATAGAAGGAACCATAGAACGATGTAACTTCCATTGATTATTCCCTTTCTCCTCTAGAAGCTTATAATCCTTAAGTAACTCTAATGCTTCTATAAATTTATCTTCTTTTACCTCTTTAAATCTAATTTTTAACAATTCTGTCTGTATTGAATCTGGATTTAATAGTTCAACAAATTTTAATATATCTAGTGCTATTGTATTTTTACTTATCTCAGCTTTTGACAAGTTATTTACTACATTATTTATCTTCTCATAATACTTTATTTTCTTATCGTTATCTCTTACATCAGGATACTCACCTTCTTTTAAACCAAGTTCCTTTCTAATATTTTCTATATAAGAGATGATGTTCTCGCCTTCCTTGTATCTAATATATGCTGCTGCTTTATTTATCGCATGTGGTAAATAGCCTAAGCTTGCTCCTAGCTTTTCCTTCCATCCATATCTGCTACCATAATCTTTGTGCCCCTCTCCAATAACTTTATCAATAAGTTGGATTACTTCTTCTTTTAGGAATCTATATTCTGAGCTTGTTGTATCCACAATTTTAATAATATATCTTTTATTCTCAGGTATAATTTCATGATCTCTAGAAGTAATTATTACTCTTCCTTTATGCCACTCTCCTTTAGGTATATATTTTTCTATAAATTGATAATCGAGTTCTTGGCTATCAATCGAATTACCGAGGTTGTCAAATATTATCAACCAATAGGGTCTATCTATTAGCTTTTTATGTACTTCTGAGATTATATCCTCATCATTATTGTCTTCAATTTGTACGCCTAATTCTCTTGCAAACTCTCTAAATTCACGTTGGAAGTCGTCTTTGCTTTCAACCTTGAAAATTTTAATTGTTTTTGTGTTATCAGGAAGAGCTTCACCTATTTTCTCTGCATATTTGTTTGCATACTCCTCAGCAAGTTCCGTCTTACCACTCCCTTGTTCTCCAGTAATTAATATTTCTTGTATTTTATAATCCTTTTCTAATATAAGAAATCCCTTCTCAAGATTGGTAATCGCCTGCTTTCTTTCAATAAAATCGGTGTAGTCTCGTATGGGCGGCAATATATTCTTTACCTCTAATTCTAATCTTTCAGTGCCAAGTAATCGCCTGAGTTTTTTTTGTCTATTTAATATAAAGCTAGAGGGTAATAAAGTATCTGCATTATATCCTATTAAACCACCAACTACGCCACCTACCGCTGAACTTAAAATAGTTCTTACATTTCCAACCAGCTTCTCTTTCAATGCACTTCTATTTTTTGGTTCAGTATTGGTGCAAAAATTTCTTTTCAAATCTCTCTTACTTTCATAATATAATTTTGTCTTACTTTTTCCTGGAAACACTTCTTCCATACCACCACTTTTATTATAAACAAAACTATTGGTTCTTCCTGTTACAAGTCTAGTATTTAAGTAGAACTCACGACTAAACAAAACAGTAGTATTATCAATACCTATAAGGCTTATTCTTTTCACTTGTTGTGCGACTGAACCTCCTAGACTTCGCAGCAACGAGCTTATATCCCGGTGTGCTAATAACCTTTCTGGTACATCTACATTAGTGGCTACTCTTCTAAAAGCTATATTAGTATTATGTAAACCGCTTCTCATTATTTTACCTTTATATTATAATTTTTTAATTCAACTAATAAGATTATAAGGTTATTTCAGTTCAGCATTCCTTAGTTGAGTTAAACATTAATTTTTAACTAATTAACCTAATTGTTAAATATTTTAATATAAAATTATTATTTACAATAATTGTTTTGTTAAGCCGCCAGCACAAATGCTAAGGTAGTTAGTTTATATTAAAGGAAAGCCTTAAAATTTATCTTTATATAGAATATAGATTTTTTAATTTTCCTTTCACTATAATTTTTTAAACTTCTATTATAAGTGGATTCAGCTTTTTTATTTTTCTAAAAAATTCTCTTTCTTGATGCATTTGCCCTAATTCCTTACATCCATGAGCCACAAGATATAAGCATATTTTTTGTTCCTCAAGTTGTTGATCAGAAAGACTACTAACTTCAAAAGATAAACTCATTTCCTTCAATATCTCTAGTGCTTCTTCAGCTTCAACCATATTATTATTGAGTTTATGTATTTTAATTAGGATAAATTGTTTAATAATATTATAATTAATTTTAGTAATCTCTTTTTCTACTAGATTCTGCAAAGCCTCTATAAGAGTTTGTTGAGATTGTATATTTTTATTATTTAAAAATTCTATAGGTGTTTTCAGTGAACCTAAATGTAGAAATTCAACTACTCTTTCAATTAGGCTGTCATTGATAAAATCATGAGGCTCGTATACACCTTTATTTAAACATATTATAACTAGGTTATTTAAAGTGCTTTTAAAATAATGATGATCGATATTTAATTTCTGTTTGAATACGTTTAGAGCATTTAAACAGTTTAATAAGGCAAGATAAGGCTCATTTAATTCACAAAAAGTAGTACAAATATTGCTTAATGTAAGTGCATATTCAGGGTGGTGTTCACCAAATATTTCACTCTTTATCTTAATGCTTTCTTTATAGTACTCCGATGCTTCAATGAATTTTCCTTGTTTATATTTAAGATTTCCAAAATTATTAAATAATATACTTTTAGCATTTTTTAGTTGAGGAGCTGCATCTACTATTTTGTTAATATGTTTATACAAAATTTTTACATCTTGAAATTTCTTGAAGTCAGTATCAATATAAATTGAACCTATACTTATTTGCGATATGATAAAAGTATAATCATACTTACCGAAAACTTTACAACTTATTTTAGCGGCATGATTATAAGCATTCAAAGCACCATCATTTTCTTTAAGAGCTTTTAAAATATTACCTTTGGTGATTAAAAACTTTCCATAATCTGGATAGTATTCGCCATAGAGCGGTAAAAGAATATTTAATGACTCATTGCATTTTTCTAACGCATCATGATTATTACCCATATCATGTAAACAACTAGCCATATTATGTAACAACGTTGCTACGTTTATAGGAGTACATTTAATCTTTTGATGTAATTCCTTATAAGCATCAAGTGCTTCCTGATAATCTCCTAATATTTTATGAATAACAGCTTTATTAAAAGTATTCTGAGTTTGATATTCATAAAAAGCTTGATTTAGCAGTTCCTGCCCTAAAAGAGGTTCCAACCTTAAATAAACATTATTTATTATATCATCTCCTCTTGAAAGACAATCTTTAGCATTTTCATATTCTCCTTTTTCCTTATATACTTCACTTTCTTGCCATAAAAAATCAATTTGCATGAAAGCTTTGTGTAGGCACGCGGCATCTATATAAGCTTGTTTAGATAAAATTAGTGCTGCATCTAATTTTTGATTTATTATATAAACTCTAATTAATTCTCTTTGAAAATACAATTTTGTAATCGGCTCTTTTTCTTCACCAATTAATTTTTGGAAATGTCTCTCTGCATTATCATATTCTAAGAAACGCGTGCAAAGTAGAGCTTCTGTAAATGTATCTATTCTTATTTTACCTGCTTTGGCCAATACATGTCGAATTTTTTTACCCTCCATACCTTTTTCAATAAGCTGATAAAATGCAATCATAATATTATAAAATTTATATAACAGCCCAGTATCCTTAAAATGATAAGTATTTAATATAATATTGTTCTCGAACTCGCTTTTAAGCTCATATTGTTGGAAAGCCCATAACTGCTCATTACGATTATTGTAATGTGTATATGTTTCTAAGCGCACTCTATTTGCTAATCCCAATGCAATTTTTAAATTCTTAGCTAATTTTCTACTTATCTTCTTCCTAATGAATAGGTCTTCTAATAATTTCCACACAGTTTTAATTTCATTATTAAAGCAACCGGCTAATGCTACTATGCTTCTATCTGAAGGCCTGTATATTTCTTTCTTAGAATTTAAAAAACTTCCTTCTTTGTCTTCACCGAACTGTTGCCTAGGATTATACTTTTGTATATCCTCTCTTAATATTTGAAATGAGGTACTTCTAATTACATTATTATATCTCTTTAAGTTTTTCTTATATTTTTCAATTAAATTATCATTATCAATTATGGGTATTATATGCCATAATGCTTGTACTAACGTTATATCATTTTCTTTCCATTTTTCATCTTTTTGAAATAAATTTAAAAGATTTTCCACAGTATGTAATAATTCAAAATCAGGGTATTTTATTTCTTTTATCTTGCCATCTTCTTTCACTACTCTTTTATGACCTTGTCTTCCCAAAGGTGTTTTACAACCATCTGGTAGAGTAGCATCAAAACAGAACCCTTTAGGTGATAATTTATCAACAAACCAATTATCTCTATCTGCTTGTAATGAACTTATATCATTTAACTCCTTTATCCCCATGTAATGCAAGACACTCTCACCGAAATTACATACTTTAATGTACATTAAAGTCGCTAGATTCCTGAAATATTCTTTTACTTGAACTTCTTCTGCTTGTTTTAAACCCTCTTCTATAAGTATGCCCCATTCCATATCAGACCATGGTGTCATTGTACCCAATGCCATTGAACCTAGACCAAATATTGCATACTTTACCTCTCTTATTTTCTTATGGTTCTTAGTTTTTACTCTTGGTAGTCCTCCTAATTCTTTTATACAGTCGTTTAATAGTTGTTTGATTAACCCGTTATCCCCTATAAAGTATTCTCTTATCTCTCCATAAATCTTCTCTACTTCTTCTGCTCTCCTTTCTAACCCTTCTTCATTTTCCTTTATTTCCAAGCTTTCTACTTGTGCCAGTTTATCTTTTATAAGGACTCTAAAAGTAATTAAATTCTCTTTATATTTCTTTATTTTCTCTAAACTTTCTTTACCGCTATACCCTTTAGGTAAGTGCTTGCCATTACTGTATTGCTTTATAAACTTCTCTTCTGCTTTCCCTATTTTACTCTCAACTAGCTTCTTTAGCCCTTCTTTGTTTATTTTATCAGGTAGCTTATCTATTATGTTAAGTATGTACTGATATATCCCTACTGTTTTAGGATAATCAGATCTATCTACTCCTTTATAATAAATATCTCCGAGTAATAAAAATAACTCATATTCTTGCTCATAATACTTACCCGCATTTAAAGAGTTATTGCATACTTTTAAGCCTTCTTTTATCTTCTCCAAACATTCTTTTGTTTTATCTTCATTATATAATCTCTTAATTTCCTCATTTCTACCTTGCATTTTTTCCTATCATAATTCATGGTATATAGCTTTCTTAGCTAAGATAATTTAATGCATATATTTAAATTATATAAATATCCCTGCTCTTCAATTCTTGTTCCATCCTATAAGCATATGATCTACTCCCTACTATTCCACTCTCTACTCCAATTGCTTCTCTGTACTGTTCATGATTCTTTCCTATCCCTATCTCTTCCTGTATTCTTATGCATTTCTTTAGAACTGCACTTCCTCCATCCATGTTATTTTTAGCTATATAGATCTTTGCTATCTTCAAATATGCCTCACTTAGATCTAAGCTTCTACTTCCCTTATCTGTTTCTATCTCAACTGCAGTTACATAAAATCTTAAGGCCTGATCATATTCTTCCTTAATCAACAACAACCTACCCATATCATTTAAGTACTTTGCTTGTCTTGTATCACTCTTCCTATTCCCTTCTGTAAGATAATTAAAAACATCTTCAGAAGTTATGGAACTCCCCTCACTTTTGTCTATGTAATCTTTATACATTTCTTGTACTGCTTTATCACACTCCTTTTTCTTCTCTTGATATAATATCTTGCCTACAGCTATTTTCTGTCTGGTTCTGAATTGCTCACTCCTACAACTCCACTTATTTTTATCTTCTATCTTGCGCTTAATAAGATCATCATACTTACTTATGATTTTCTCCATCTCATTAACGCTAGCCTTTGTCTTCCGTTCGAACTCTAATACTCCATTCCTCTCTACCAAGATACTATCCATATAGTAATCGTTATACTTTTCCTCAGCTGCTTTTAATGCATTTGAACTATCCTGCTGCAGTTCTTTATCAATAATTTCCCTTACCTGTACTGCTTGCTTTAAATACTGATCATATTTGCTTACACTTCCTCCAATATCAAAGTATGTTCTCCCTAAGTGATATAATGTTTGCGCATAGATGGTAAGTAATCCTTTATTCCCTTCCTTTAACCCTTTACATATTAAGTTGAAACATTCGTTTTCATTTTCTCTCATCATTCTTTGAGTATAAAATATATTACCTTTATTCTTTTTTGCTTCTGCATTTAGATCTTCAAACCTCTGTAAATCATCAGTACCTAGATTCTCTTTTGCTATAGATTCAATATTCTTTTTTAATACTTCCCTTGCTTTTCTTGATCTTCCCGTCATCATATAATGTGAAGCTTGTGCTATTCTAAAATACTTACTCTCAATGCTTCTCTCAATATCTTCCCTTTGGGTAATAACATTCTCAATATGTGGGATAAATAATGCATTATTATTTATAACATTCTGGCTGGTATTATCCCGTTTAAAGTTTTTTCTAAAAAACTCTATTATTTTATTTAATCTTGACGACCTGTCGTCTATCTCTGCTTCTTGGAAGTATTTAACCACTGATCTATGCAGTTTCCATTGATTGTCAGATCTCTCTTCCAGTAATGCATACCTTTTTAACAACTCTATTGCTTCTATGAATTCACTTTCTTCTCTTTTCTCCCCGACTCTAAATCTTTTCCTTAATAACTCTATTTGTATGAAATCAGGATTTAAAAACTGTATAAATCTTAGTATTTTTTTTGCTAAGGGGTTATTATCAATGGCAGCTATAGATTTTTTATTTATAACCTTATTAATTTCTTCATATCTAATCTTCACATTCGGGTATTCTCCATCCTTTAACCCAAGCTCTTTTCTTATTTCATCAGTATATGTTTTTATTTTTTTCTCTTCACCTCCTTCCGTTTCTCCCTGGGCAGCTATATATAATGCTGCTTTCTTAATTGCATGCGGTAAATATCCTAAACTGGCTCCTAGCCTTTCTTTCCATTCTCTTCCTGCGTTATGCTCTCTATGATCCTTACCTAACATCCGGTCAATCAGATCATTTGTTTCTTCTTTACTAAACCTATATGCCGGACTCGTAACATCAATAACACCAATGCTATATCTTCTATCTATAGGTATTACTTTGAGATCCCTACATGTGATTAATACTCTTCCTTTTTGGCTAGCGCTTGCAGGTATGTAGTTACTAATAAATTTGTAGTCTGCACTTTCCGATGCTTTTTCATTATCAAGGTTATCAAATACTAACAACCAATGCTCTCTATGCTTTAATTCTTCATGTACTTTAGAGATTAGCTTTTTATCATCATAATCCTCTGTTCTAATGCCCAACTCTCTAGCGAACTCCCGATATTGTCGTTTAAAATCAAGTTCATTTTCAACTCTAAATATTTTAACCGTTAGTATATTGTCAGGAAGCATGGCGAGCATTCTCTCGCTATACTTTTGGGCATATTCTTCAGCTAATTCCGATTTACCGCTTCCTTGCACTCCGGTAATGATAATCTCTTGAATTCTACTTTCCTTTTCTAATACTAGAAACTCTTTCTCTAAGTTATTTATTGCTTCTTTCCTTTCAACAAAAACTTTATATTCACGTGTTGGCGGGGCAATATTCCTAAGCTCGAGTTCCATCCGTTCAGCCCCTATTATTCTCCTAACCTCCTTTTGTTTCCTCTCAGTATAAATAGGAGGAATTAAGGTCGCCGCACTAAATCCTACTAAGGTACTTAAAAATGTAGCTGCTCCATCTACTGACCAGTCTTTTAGTTTATCACTCAATTCCTTAAATCTATCTTTCCTTACCGGTTCAGGCACAGTACTATAGTTTCTTTTCAAATCTTTTTTGTTTGCATTATATAAAGTACTTCTTATCTTCCCAACCTTACTTAACCCATAACCGGAACTAAATAATGTCGTAGTATTATCATTACTATAGCTTATTCTTCTAAGTTGTCGTACAACTGTAACTTCTCCTGTTAAGCTTTGTAGCAAAGAATCAACTCTTTGGCTTTTTATAAATTGCTCTGAAATATCTATGTTAGTTACTACTCTTCTTAATCCTATATTGCCAGTATGCAAACTGCTTCTCATTTTCTTACCTATATTTTAAATATATAAAATTATTAGATTCTATAATCTATCTTAGCAAACCTAAAATAATTTCCTAACAACCAACCTATTTCTCGGATAACTCGTTATATATTTTTTATTTACAATATTTATTTTGTTAACTTCTTGGTATAAGTGCTATTATAGCTTAAACTCATATGCTTAGCTTTTTGTGAATTGCTGTATTTGTCTTTTTAACTAAATCTTATGGACTATTTTTCTATTCCTTCTTGTTTACTGCAAACAATTTCATCTAATATTTCCTGGTATATCTTTGCTTGAAAGTTAAAGCCTAGCTCTTTATATGCTGCAATTAGTAATGTTAAAGGCACTTCAGAATCCTCTCTCTTTACACTTTTTACCATGGTATCAAAATTCATTACTGCTTCTTTAGCTTTTCCTTTTTCATTACGAAGATTATGTATTTTTACTAGCAAGTAATAAGCTAATATGTATGGTTCAATAGACACATTATCTCTCTTATTAAGCAGTTCTTGTAATGGTTCTACTATCGTTATTTTTTCCAGTTGATTGTATTCTAAACCTGAGCCATCTTCTTTAAGTTTAATTGCATTATTTAGTAAACTTTCTATTCTTATATATTCTTCTGCATTACTGGTATCATGACACTTAACTAAAAACATTGAGTATTCTGTATATAATGCTGAACTTGCTGGTTTATCTGATTCTAAGTTAATTGCTAACTCAAATACCTCTTTTGATTTACTAATGTATTCTTCATACTGCTCCATATTATTATTTTTATATAAGCTAATTGCTTTAGCATGATACATACATGCTAAATTGTGCTTTATATACCTTACTTGAGGGTCAAGTTTTTTACTTAGTACTTCATAGCAGCTAATAGCTAAATCTAAATCTTTATTATTCCAAAATATATCGGTCAAATACATTATATGTTGCTTCAAGTGATCCACTTCTATCCCTACCAAGGAATATAGCTCAAAACCTTTTGCATCATTATTTAGAATCATTTCTCTATTTGCTAAAAGCATAGTACATTTTTTTAATAAATACTTTGTGAGTTGATGCTTAGGATGGTTATCGATAAGTTCTAACATCACTAACATATCGTAGGATTGTTTGCTATAATCATATGCTTCTTGATAGCGCCCTAAGCTTACTAAAGTATTACCCATATTGGTTAATGAGCCTGCTATATCAGAGTGATCATCTTTATATACTCTCCTCATCATATCTAAGCTTTCTTGGTGTCTCTTTAATGCTTCTTCGTAGCGTCCTAAGCTTACTAAAGTATTACCTATATTGGTTAATGAAGCTGCTATGTTAGAATGATCGTCTTTATATATCCTTTTTTTCATATCTAAACTGTCTTGCTGCCTCTCTAATGCATCTTCATAATTTTTTAAGCCTTCTAATGCATTACCTATATTGGTTAATGAGTCTGCTATTTCAGAATGATCGCCTTTATATATCTTCTTTTGCATCGCTAAGCTTTCTTCAAAACTTGCTAAAGCTTCTTCATACTGCCCTAAGCTTCCTAACACAATTCCTATATTGTTTAATGACCTTGCTATATCATGATGATCGCCTTTATATATCTTCTTTTGCATATCTAAGCTTTCTTGGTGTCTTGCCAAAGCTTCTTCATACCGTCCTGAGATTCGTAAAACATTTCCTATATTATTTAATGAAATTGCGATATTACTATGATCACCTTTAAATATCCTCTCTTGCATCGCTAAGCTTTCTTGGTGTTTCCCTAATGCATCTTCATATAAACCTAATTTTTGAAAAACATATCCTATATTATTTAATGAGGTTGCTATACCAGGATGATCGCCTTTAAATATCTTCTTTTTCATTTCTAAGCTTTCTTGGTGCTTCTCTAATGCATCTTTATATAAACCTAAGATTTCAACAATATTTCCTATATTGGTTAATGAAGCTGCTATAGCAGGATGATTACCTTTAAATATCTTTTTTTGCATCGCTAAGCTTTCTTCAAAACTTGCTAAAGCTTCTTCATACTGCCCTAAGCTTAATAGAGTATCACCTATATTACTTAATGAATCTGCTATAGCAGGATGATCGTCTCTATATATTCTTCTCGTCATCACTAAGCTTTCTCTGTATTTTTTTAATGCACCTTCATACCGCCCTGAGCTTTGTAAAACATTTCCTATATTGGTTAATGAATTTGCTATATCAGGATGGTCGTCTGTATATGTTCTCCTCGTCATCACTAAGCTTTCTTGATGGCTTTCCAAGGCTTCTTTATACTGCCCTAAGCTTAACAATATATATCCGATATTATTTAATGAGATTGCTATATCAGAATGATCGCCTTTATATATTCTATACCTCATATTTAAACTTTCTTGATGGCTTTCTAAAGCTTCCTCATATCGTCCTAAATTTTGCAAAACATATCCTATATTATTTAATGAATTTGCTATATCAGGATGATCGTCTCTATATATTCTTCTCGTCATCACTAAGCTTTCTTGATGGCTTTCTAAAGCTTCTTCATAACGTGCTAAACTCTGTAAGACATTTCCTATATTGGTTAGCGAAGCTGTTAGGTTCGGATGATCACCTTTATATATTCTTCTCGTCATCACTAAGCTTTCTTGATGGCTTTCTAAAGCTTCTTCATAACGTGCTAAACTCTGTAAGACATTTCCTATATTGGTTAGCGAAGCTGTTAGGTTCGGATGATCACCTTTATATATTCTTCTCGTCATCACTAAGCTTTCTTGATGACTTTCTAAAGCTTCTTCATAACGTGCTAAACTTTGTAAAACATTTCCTGCATTATTTAACAAAGATGTTGTATTAGGATGATCGCCTTTGAATATTTCTTTTTGCATTTTTAAGCTTTCTTGATGTTTTTCCAAAGCTTCTTTATGCCGTCCTAAACTTCGTAAAACATTCCCTATGTTGTTCAATGAATATGCTATAGTTGTATGCTCTTCTTTATGCTGTAATTTTACATATTTATGTATCTCTTCATATAGCTGTAATGCCTTTTCATTATTTCCTACTAAATGATACAAACCTGCTATACTTTCCTTAAGAAAAATACTTATTTCATTAGGATTTATCTTCTCGAACTCCTTTATTGCTTCATAATATTTTATAAATCTTTTATATATATATCCTTTAATTACTGGAGTAGTACCTACAAAACTTACCTTCTTATATAGTTCTCTTAATTTTTCTTGGTTCTCAGTGCTACTTACCGTTATACTTAAAGGTAATATTATATAGTAAAAACTATATAATATTCTTATGTCTTTAATATAAAACACCTCTTCAGTTTCAGCTTCCTTTAACTCTTTAATCTTTGATTCATATCTTGCTGATGCTGATAGGTCTTCTTTACGACTGTCGTTATGCGCATATGTCCGTAACCTTAACTCAGTTGCTATACTGAGTGCTATCTGTAATCGTTTAAAATCCCCTTTATCTTCTTCTCGCTCTTCTTGTTTAAGTAAAAATCTCACAATCTCCCAACCATTATTTCCTATATTCCCTATACAGTCTCCTAATGCAATTAATATCCTATCTGGAAATCTATATATTTCTCTTTTAACTTTTAATATTTGGCCTTCTTTATCTCCACTAATTATTTGACCAAATGGATTTAATTCTAAGTTATCCTTTTTTAATATTGCAAAAGACTTTTCTTCTATTTTTTCTCTATAATCTTCTAATTTTGTTTGATACTTTTCTATTAACCTTTTACTGCCTGATATCGGTACTATATGCCATAAAGCTTGTACCAATGTCATATCATGCTTCTCCCATGATGCATCTTCTTGAAACTCCAGCATTTCTGATATTGTACCAATTAACTCATAATTTTTATATTGGGTTAGCTCTTCTCTTCCTTCACTTTTTATTACTCTTCTATGCCCTTGCCTTCCAAGCGGAGTTTTACATCCATCGGGCAATGTAGCATCAAAACAAAACCCCTTAGGACTCAACATATCAACAAACCAATAATCCTCAGCACTTCCTATCCTGCTTAAATCATTAAGCTCTTTAATCCCTTGGTAATTTAATACCCCTTCTCCAAAGTTTATTACTTTGATATACATTAATGTTGTAAGGCTTCTAAAGTATTCCTTAACTTCTTTTGCTTTTTCTTCATCTAATCCTTCTTCTATTGCTATCCCACACTCTATATCCGACCAAGGTGTCATGGTTCCTAGCGCCATAGAGCCCATACCAAAAGCTGCATACTCTACTTCTCTTTCTTCCCCTGTTCTTTTATCTATTACCTTTGGCAATCCTCCTAATTCTTTTATACAGTTGTTCAGTAATTGTTTGATTAACCCGTTGTCTCCTATAAAGTATTCTCTTATCTCTCCGTATATTCTCTCTACTTCCTCTGCTCTACTTTCTAACCCTTCTTCATCCAGCTCCTCTTCTCCTTCCTTTATCCCTAAATCTTCTATCCTTTTTAATTCCCCTTTTACCCATTCCCGATGTTCTTCTAATCCGGTTTTATATTCTCCGATTCTCTCTAAACTTCTTTTGCCGCTATACCCTTCAGATAATTGTTTGTTATTACCGTATTGCTTTATAAATTCCTCTTCTACCAATCCTATTTTATTCTCTACTTCCCTCTTCCGGCCTTCTTTATCAATTCCATCAGGTAGCTTATCTATTATATTAAGTACGTACTGATATATTCCTACTGCTTTTGGGTAATCCAGCTTATCTTCCCTTTTAGAATATATATCCCCTAACTTTAAGAATAACTCATACTCCTGCTCATAATAATTACCTACATTTATTCCGTTGTTACATGCCTTTAACCCCTCTTTTATTTTATGTAAGCATTCTTCTATATCTTCCGCTTCGTATAGCTTATTTACTTCTTCCCTTATCCCCTCTATTTTTTTTAACGTTTTATCGGCATCTAAGAAAATTGTATTATTTTTATTTTCTCTAGTCTTTGAATAAATTTTATTTTCTACAACACTAGTTTGAATACCTGAGGTTGAAGTATGTAAGGGATCAGAAAAACGCATATAATTAACCGAATATTTAGATTAATACTTGCTTTAAGTATTGTTTGATTAATTATTACTTAACAATAGTTAACTTATTAATTTATATTGTTCTTATGTGAACTTATAAGATTAAAAGAAGCTTGATCAACTTGATAGGAGAGCTTAAATGCCTATGTTTTATCACTTTTGAATATTCTTAATACTTTAAAATGACTTTTGCTTTGCCTCTAAGAATATTTAAAATTCTTTTTCTCATAATTTAATTATCTTTATTATTAAAAATTAACTGACTTAAAGAGTAGCGACCTACTAATCTTAAACATCTTACATATCTCTGCTATGCTATTACTCTTATCTGCATATAACCTTCTCATCATCAACAGCTCCGGCTCACTTAGCTTCTTAGGCCTTCCGCCTAACCTTCCCCTTGATCTTGCCGCACTTAACCCCGATAAGGTTCTTTCCTTTATTATATCTTTCTCAAATTCTGCAATAGCTGCAAATATATGAAAGAATAACTTACCACCTGAAGTAGTGGTATCTATATTTTCTTGTAATGACTTAAATCCTATATCCCTACTATTTAATTCTACTATCTCATCTATCAGATGCCTCAATGATCTTCCTAACCTATCTAGTTTGTATACTACTACTGTATCTAAACCACTTCTTACATACTTTTTTAGTTCCGTGTATTTAGGCCTATCTGCCTTAGTCCCGCTTATCTTCTCTGCACCCTGCTTTCTTTAGTGCATCTATTTGCATATCTAAGTTTTGATCACTAGTTGAAACCCTTGCATATCCTATCAACATTATCTTACCACTATTATCTCAACACCCTGGTAGTCTATTTCTTTCCATATCCTATCAGCCGTCACTATAGGTAACCCTGTAACTATACCTGCTGCTATGCATGCTCTGTCTCCTAGTGATAATCCATATGGTTTTGTAATACTTACCCATCTCTCCGGCTATTCCTGCCTGATGTTCATCAAAGGGTATTATCTTTTCTACTGCTTTATATATATACTCTAAGGATTGCTCTTTGCTTATATCTTCATATTCTTTAAATATCTTAATTGCTTCTGAAAGATTGACGGCTGATAATATTGACTTAGGCATATATTTGGCTACTAACTCCCAACCCTCCTCTTGATAAAAGAATGCCATAAAGGCAGAAGTGTCTATTATTATATTTCTATATTTATCTAAGTTCATATTTAATTACTCTACTCTACCTTATTCTCTTCTCGTCTCATTTTTATTATTTCATCAGTCATAGAAATTCCTTCTTTTTTCCTACTGGCAAAGAAGCTTTGTATTTCTCTTATTACATCTTGGTATTTAAGAAGCTTTATTTCATTATCAATTTTACGTAGTACTAAAGTATCGCCTGTATTTACATTTATCTCCCTTCTAAGTTCTAGTGGGATTAATATTCTACCACTCCTATCAACTTCTGTTCTGAAATCTGCCATGTTATATTTTTATTATTATTTATATATAATAAATAGTAACCACAATGCTTTATATTGTCAAATAGAGTAAATAGTAATTATAAGTAATTAGGAATAATCTCTATACTTAATAAATATAGTATATTTATCTACTTTGATTTAGACATTGGTTTATACACTGGAAAGTTATTATTTTGCGTACACTACTTAGAAAAACTTAAGCAGTGTATAAAACGATCGTTTCTTACACTCTTGGGTATTATTATTTTTCATTATTACGGGAAATTATAAATTCCCTCTTTAGAGCTCTGCTAATCCATGAGTTTGCTTCACGCTTAGTTGGTAATACTTCAAATCTTGTATTATTTGTTCTATCAATCAGACAATCCATAATCTTTTCTTTTACTTCATCAGGAATTAAAATCTCCTCTAATTCTAAATTATTTTCTCTTATTCTTTGAAATATATTTGTATATCCTGCAAGTTCATTTGTAGATCCATTAGCTATGTGTTGTTTTATAATATTAAAAAGCCTAGGTACTTTCCTGTTCTTTCCACCCTCGCCTTTCTCTTCTACTGGCGTTTCAATTTTTATTTTTTTATCTTCTTGCTGTTTTTTGTCTATAGTCTCAATAATAGGGATAATGTGATCGAGTCTCAGACCATTTTCAATTAAAAAATATAGGCACTTATAATATGAAGAATACCTATTTTTACTATGCAAGTTATTTAACATAATTTCTAAATCATTATCCTGTAAACTTAGATTCTCTATATTTATTTTTTTCTTTATAAAATTGTCAATAACAGGCACTATAAAAGAATGATTCTTAAGATCATTAACCAACATGTTTTCCAGAACTTCACTATTAGTACTATCTTCTATGGCGTTCGGTTCAATTAACCGGAACTCTTCCAATACTTGCATGCTATTATATATTATAGCTTTTATAAAATCCTTATCTTCAATAATTTTTAATTTTATTCCCTCTAATAAGTTTTCATATACTTCTAATGGTGAAAAAATTGCACCATTTCTACATAATAACTCTATAGTTTGATTATAACCTTCATATGCAGCAAGATGTATGGCAGTCTCTCCTTCATTAGTTTCTACATTAACATTCATACCTTTGCTTATCAGATACTCAATTACCTCATTATGCCCTTCTAATGATGCTAAATGTATGGCGGTAAATCCATCCTCCATAGTATATTTTAACAAAGTAGGATCCTTGTTAACAAGGTTTATAACTTTCTCCTTATCCCCATTTTCTACTGCTTCTAAAAATTGAACATTCTTTTCAATCATATTTTCTCCCTTTAATTTCAAGAAGTGGTTAGCTAAATATAAGTAAGCTCTAAAGTTTGTTTAAAATATTACTGTATTTATTAGCTACTAACTTTATTAAGTTTTTTAATAAGTTCTTTACTTGGTTTAAAGCATAATGCTCCTTTATTACCAACTTCAATTTTTTGATTAGTTCTCGGGTTCTTTGCAAGCCTTGTAGTTCTTTTTTTTACCACCATAGAACCAAGTCCCCGTAGTTCGACTCTGTCCCCGCATACCAATGCGGTTGCGGCTTCCTGAAAAAAAGTATCAACTATCTTTTCTATTTTACTTAACGGCATTTCGCTATTAAATTCTTTCAGTCTTACAACTATATCTTTCTTAAATACACTTTTACCCATAAATTAGTTTAATGACTCTAATTAAAATTTTAATATTATTAAAACTTATCTTAAAACTAATCTATTGAAGTTGTAAATTAATATATTTTATAAAATATAANTATATTATTTAAATTTTAATTACATACTAAGGTACCATTTGAAAATACTGACAATACTGTAAATTAGGATTAAATCTGAATGAGTCTTCCAACTATAGCTATTAACTTANACTCCTATCTGAACCGCTTAACTGATAATACATCAGTACTTCATATACCTTCTCTAATCTTTGCAANATCACCTTCNTTACTAAGACAGGATAATNTCAGTAGTATCTTCGGCTATCCTGTGTTCTGTTTTCTCTTTGTGCAGTAATTTGTTGTGTNTATGAAAAAGNGAGGGAATCNTTATTACTATATCTTTCTTTATAAGTATCATTGTTAGAATTATATAATTNCTCAGCTNTTGCTACAACTCTCNTGNTAAGGTCAAATATTGAGGTATNACCTTGAGACTNAAAAAAAGAATGTATTTTATCCAATATCTTATGTAAAGAATCATCATATGAAAGCAATGGTTTATCATTACATAGTTTTCTTAATCTAATAACAGCATCTGCAGGGCTCAAAAAATCCCCCTTGCTACCCACACATTTATATCTATCATTATTATACAAGTATGAAATAATCGCCCGGGAACAAAGATGAACTTCTTCATATATCCCGGTATCTGTTTTTACATTCAAGATACCCAAATATACTATAAGCGACCCACTTAATGTATATATACAGCTAAGCTTTTGTTGAAAATTGAGAAGAAGTTCTCTTTCAAATAACTTGCTTATAATTTCTATANCATTTGCTCTTTTTTCATATAATGAAGGATTAAGTTGGAATATATCAAGCAGGTAGTCTGCACATTGTGAATTGCAATAATTACTATTTATACCGGCTGTTGTTCGCATACATAAAATTTCTTTACATATCTTATTAAGATATTCAGTAGTCGGTGCTGATAATTCTGCTTGGTTAAGAACCTTCTTCAAAGTTCTGACTAGTGGGAGAAATATGTTTAGCTCTATTATATCGTGCTCTGATTCTCTTCGAGTATAAATTTCTATTTTTTTTGAAACTAGATTCTCATAGTATTGATCAACATTTCGTGCAAAAATATTATTTTTTTGCTTAAGGAAAATATATAGCTTATGAAGTATAATTAATTTCACGGAATCACGTATATCACTTCTTCCTAAGCAGGTATCTAACGATATTTTAAAGTTATGCCGATCCCCTGCTCTACTTGAATTGATAATTTCTGTAAGGTTTTTAAATAAAAATTGTTTTATTGCCGGAGTTATACTTTCTTTTTTAGAATCACGCATGTCATTTTCCAGATTATCAACAATTCTAAAAACATCGGACGCGGTATTAGTAAACCTATAAGAATAATTGACCTTGGATGCTGAATAGCCTGGTTTATAATCTCTCATAGTAATAGCATAGTTTATATTTTTATTATGCTTCAACATTACAAAAATATATAATAGTTTGCTAGATATTACGGCT
>NZ_JSWE01000012.1 GCF_000815465.1 Candidatus Jidaibacter acanthamoeba
TAAAATGGAAAACCAAAGATGCTATGGGTTATCATAGTTATAAAACAGCTTATAATACCATTCGAGGGATTGAGACAATCAATATGTTATTCAAGGGGCAGCTTTATCACTTACTTAAGAGCTCTGCTATAAATATTAAATACTTTGTTGAAAGGCAATTTAACTTACCTACCCCTGCTTATATTTTCTAAAAAACCTCATAAAATTTTATAACTTCTTCCTTCAATTTTATTCTTTGCAACACAACCAAAATTCTTTAGATATCCGAATGTCAAAAGCTTTAGATATTACTATGGTACCTGAGCCTATTAAAGACCCGTTAAATGCATTGTTAAAGAAATATAACCTTGAATTTGAGTTAGCAGAATGCAGATTAGAAAAAAACCAGTTTACTATACTCTTCAAAAAACAAAGTGAACTAATTTCATTTTCTCAACTTTCATCAGGTGAAAAGGTTATGTTCACCCTTATATCTTGTGCATTTTCAAACCAACTAGTAAGTAAGTATTTAAGTTTTGATTTGTCTAGCATTTTGTTATTTGATGAAATAGATATACACTTCCATCCTGAATATATAGAAAGTTTTTTTAAAATTATTAGGGATCATTTTTCTTCTAATACCCATATCGTTATAACAACTCATAATCCCGCTACTATAGCCTTAGCAGAACAATTAAATAAGAAAGATAATGGCAAAGAATTTGGTTTTTATAATTTACTTCAAGAAAATGGATTAACAAAAATTGAAAAAGTAGCAAGTGCAAGAACAGCAATTTCATATTTATCTGAAGGATTAATTAACGTAATAGAAGATTTTAATTATGTGCTTGTTGAGTCAACCGATGATGCTAAGTTTTTTGCATATCTTAATGAAAAATTAAAACCGCATTACGCATCTTACCCGAAAACACAATTAATATTTTTACCTGTAGGGTTTCATATTAAACAGGATAGGAAAATTCAAACATTATGTGATAAAATACATAAATATGGAAGGGATAATGCTCTTCAAGAAGGTTTGAGTGATCTATTGGAAGATGTTGTAAGCACTCTTGAGCCTTATACAAAAACCAATGAGCAGGGCGGAGGATGTAAACAAGTGTATTCTATGGTAGAATCATTGGCAGGAACTGCTGTTGGAACAGTAGACTGGGATCGACATAATTTACCCAAAGAGAAAGTTTATGTACTTAATTTTTATAGTATAGAAAATTATTTATGCTCTCCATTTAATTTATTGTATGTATTAAATAATAAAAAAGAAGTTTTGTGCTATGATTTAGTAATAAAAGAAATAAGGACTCATGAAAACCTATCTAATTTTGATATTGAGACAGTAAATTGGAATACTATCTCGCAAAAAGATTTACAAAATATTTCTAATAGTGTTTTCAAAGTATTAATGAATAACAATGTAAGTGATAAAGAAAAAAGAGGTTACGAGAAAAAGATAACTGTAGAGCTTATTAATGGTATGACTATTGAAGTTCCTGAAATTTTAAGAACTAAAAGAGGCCATGATTTACAGCAAATGATTTCGATGGATGCTACTAAACCAGAGATTATTAAACAAAATCCTCATAGGACAAGAGCATCAAATAATGTATCTAATAACGATTTATTAGAAGCTTTTAATAATAACCTACCTATACATTTGGCTCCAAAATTTTTACTTACATTATTACAAGATATTAAGAGTTCGAAAAAGCAAACTACTATTTCTGAACAACTTTTAGAACAAGAAGAAAAACTAGAAAACCATAAAAGATTAGACCAAAAGAAACCTAAAGAAGGTGAAAACGATCAATTAATAAAAAGCCAGTTTTTAGAGCAGTATCTTAATAAGTCAAGATACTTAATATCAGATATTAATGAAAAAGAATTAGAAAAGTTTTGTAAAACTCATTTGAATATATCTAATACTAAACAAAATCCTTTTATATATGCTGCTGAACAACCAAATTCATATTATGTTACAATTGGGAGCAATAGAACAGCAGCAGACAAGCTTAAAAGTTGGCAATATGAGGAGAAAAAAAGAAGAGGCGGAGATAAAGATAGTTCATTGAGAAAGTAGAATTATATTACATAGTTTCTTAATAATTATAGAATTTACTTTGGCTAAAAGATTTCTGAATAGGTATAGTTGCATAAAAAACGAATGTTTATTGGACATATGTAAAATGACACTAAAACAGTATAAGAAAGCGCTTAAAAACCTATTGAAAAAACAAAGTAAGAATAT
>NZ_JSWE01000013.1 GCF_000815465.1 Candidatus Jidaibacter acanthamoeba
ATTACATCTAAATGACCATGTATAGAAGCAACCAAGAAAGCATTATTGCCTTTTGTATTAATTGAGTTAATAAATTCCGGTTTCAGATATAATAGATATTCCATTATATCTAATTTCCTATGCCGAACAGCAAATAAGAAAGCATTATCTTCATCTTTATTTAATGAATCTATGAATTCAGGTTTTATTTGTAAAAGATATTTTATTACATCTAAATGACCATGTATAGAAGCAACCAAGAAAGCATTATTGCCTTTTGCATTAATTGAGTTAATAAATTCCGGTTTCAGAGGTAATAGATATTTCATTACATCTAAATTTCCATTCCTAGCAGCAAGTAAGAAAGCATTATCTTCATCTTTATCTACTGATTCTATAAACTCAGGTTTAAGCTCGAAGAAATATTTTACCATACTCAAGCTGCCACCCAATGAAGCAATTAAAAGTACATTGCTTCTATCTTTATCTACTGAATCTATAAACTCAGGTTTTAGCTCTAAGAGATATTTAGTTACATCTAAGTGATCTTTAAAAGTAGAATATAAAAATACATTGTCTCCATCTTTATCTACTGAATCTATAAACTCAGATTTCAGTTGTAATAGATATTTCATCATATCCAAGCTGCCACCCAATGAAGCACGTAAAAATACATTTTTTCCATCTTTATCTACTGAATCTATAAATTCAGGTTTAAGTTGTAAAAGATATTTCATTACATCTAAACTACCACCCAAGGCAGCAAGTAAAAATGCATTGGCTCCATATTTATTTGATGAATTAATGAACTCAGGTTT
>NZ_JSWE01000014.1 GCF_000815465.1 Candidatus Jidaibacter acanthamoeba
TAAAATGGAAAACCAAAGATGCTATGGGTTATCATAGTTATAAAACAGCTTATAATACCATTCGAGGGATTGAGACAATCAATATGTTATTCAAGGGGCAGCTTTATCACTTACTTAAGAGCTCTGCTATAAATATTAAATACTTTGTTGAAAGGCAATTTAACTTACCTACCCCTGCTTATATTTTCTAAAAAACCTCATAAAATTTTATAACTTCTTCCTTCAATTTTATTCTTTGCAACACAACCGTTATTTGTATACTAGACATGCGATCGAAAACATGTATCCTGTGCATATAGTTGGTGGGGTAAAGGGTAGAGTAGCCGGTCATACTTCAGAAAACCATCCTCCAACCGGGTTAAGTCCTAAATTTGTTGAGCATATTATAAATAGTAGAAATACAAAAGTACCCCATGTTAAGAACGGAGTTAGTAGAATAGCACATATTGAAGGAACTTTTAAAGTAGTAACAGAAGGAGATTTAGTTATAACTATTGTTAGAAGTAGTGAGGGATTTAAAGAGGATAAAGGCAAAGGAAGAGGTTAAAATGGAAGAATCACATTATAAAAGAATGTTAAAGAGAATCATTGAAGTATTTGATGATTATAAAAAAGGAAAACGTCAATCTGGCTCTATACTTAGCGTTACGTCGAGTAATACCGGAGCTTTAGACGCATTACCTATAGATTTTGAAAATAAAACTAATAGTTTTTTAGATAGCGTAAGAGCTATAAAAGAGGAAGATATATTTTCCATAGAAAAAGAATATACCCCAGATAGTGAGGAAGAACGTAAAAGAATTGTCAATCGTATAGAAGAATACGAACCATATATACATGAATTGCTCAAGATTGACCGTTAAAATAATTGAAAATACTATTATTAAAAAGCTATTAAACTTAAATAATATATAGAGAATGGCAACATACAAATATACAACTAAAGAACTAATTGATTGTGTATACTACGAGAGCAGTTTAGAGTTGCTTGCAGCACTTAAGCTAATAGTCACTAATGGAATAGAGGCTAATGGCAGCCTTCAAGGGTTACATGATAACATGCTACCAGCACTCACAGGTGAGCAATTGAATCTTGGCCCCT
>NZ_JSWE01000015.1 GCF_000815465.1 Candidatus Jidaibacter acanthamoeba
TAATAGCTGCTCTAAAAGATAAAGATAGGGAAGTAAGGCAAGGAGCGGCAGAGAGTTTAGGAAAGTTAGGACAAGTGACTCCAGAAGTAATAAAAGTTTTAATAGCCGCTCTAAAAGATAAAAGTGATTGGGTAAAGAAAGGAGCGGCAGAGAGTTTAGGAAAGTTAGGGCATGTTAACCCTGAAGTAATAGAAGCTTTAATAGCTGCTCTAAAAG
>NZ_JSWE01000016.1 GCF_000815465.1 Candidatus Jidaibacter acanthamoeba
AGGGAATATTCACTGAAATGTGTCATAATTTAGTTACCTGGAAAATTTTATTCTATCAGGGAAATAAATATAAAATAAATATATAATTGCGAAATGGTCAAAGCCCAATTTTGTATTAGCAGGTTCCATTTAGCGGTAATATTTTTAATAGCGCAGAAAATGAGCTTGAACAATGCATTTTCACTAGCAAAAGCACCCTTGGTTTTGGTGCATTTCCTGATTCCTCGATGAAAGCCCTTAATAGGATTTGTGGTGTAAATAAGCTTCCTTATTTGGGCAGAATACTTAAAATAAGTGGATAAATTATACCAATTATTTTGCCAAGATTTAATTACTATGGGATACTTCCCCATTTTTCTTCCAGCCTTAGCAGGTTATATTCTGCTACATCCTTAGTCTCAGCCTGGTATACACACTTCAAGTCAACCATAAATTCTTTTTGATTCTTACTTGCAACATGCTTTAAGGAGTTGCAGATTTGGTGAATGACACAAAGTTGAACTTCCGTATCAGGGAAGGCTGTATTGATCACTTCAGGGAATCCTTTTAATCCGTCTATACAAGCTATAAGTATATCTTCTACTCCTCTTGCTTTCAGGTCATTAAGTATACCTAACCAAAAATGCGCACTCTCGGATTCACATGCATAAAACCCTAAAATATCTTTTCTTCCATAGTTGTCTATTCCTATTATGTTGTATACCACTTTAGGCATTACTTTATTATCCTGCTTAACTTTAAAGTACGTCGCATCTAAGAATACTACCGTATACAAAGGCTCAAGCAACCTGCTTCTCCACTCGATAAGCATAGGAACAAGCTTATCGGTAACCGCAGATATCGAAGCAACAGATACCTCAATTCCGTACATCTCATGTAAAGGTTGCACTATACCATCATAGCTTGTTCCTAATCCGTACATCGCTAATATCTTATTGTCTAACTCTTCAGTTAATGTAGTGGTCTCTTCTTTATTATTTGTGGTTCAAAACTACTATTGCGGTCTCTCTCGGTACCTCAAGTAAGAAGCTTACTCCTCCGGTTCTGACCTGTTTCCTAGATATTCCGTTACGTCGATTATTCCCTTCTTCAAGGCTATCCTCGTTTAAATGCGCCTCCATTTCCCCCTTCAAAGAAATCTCTGTTAAATCCTTTATCAGCTTGGTCAGTAACCCTCTCCCTCACCAAGTAGAGGCTTACCCATATACAGCCCTTTGATTATTTCTCCCAATGCTTCATTTTGTAATGATGGCAGTGAGCTTACTTTCTCGGCTATCTTACTCATTTCATCATTTATGACAATATTCGTCTGCTCTTTCATGGCAAAGTCTCCTTTATTTTTAGAAGTAACTAATTTTTATCTTATTTACTTACTTCTTTATTTTCTTTTCGATTACTTCTTATCTCTAAAAAATTATCTAATCTCTTCTTTGACACATTTCCTTGAACATCCTCGGCAATCTCCTAAAATTTAATTTAAAGCATTATTAATACCATGCCCTGTAGCCCAATCATCAGATTTTCTATCCTTACCTGTATAGTTAACAATCGCTTATAGGTTATTATATAAACTTTCCAGCCTTTTTATTTTTAATAAATGTGTTTTATATTCTTCTAACCTTTGTAGCTCATTGCTTTTCATGGTATACCTACCCTGCCTAATGAATAATATAGATTTAATAATTGTTTAATAAGTTTTATTATAAAACTATATTTTAATATTTTATTATTTTTATTTTAAATTATATTTCAAACTTTAAAAAGTATTTTGCTTATGAAAAATAATGAGAAACATACTAATCAAGAAAAGCCTAACTCTAAAAAAAGAGTAAGTTGGGTAGACTCCATTGAAGATAATGAGGGAAGAACACTTAGAGTTAGGAAAAAAGCCAAAGTTTCTCACGAATCTGAAAGCACGAGTCCAGCTCAGAAATCATTAAAAAACTATTTTGCTCAAATGTTTAGTAATGGGCACTATGATGTGATAAAACAAGAATGGGAGAGTCATATCGCAAGGCATACTAGAATAATAGAGCTTAAAGAGCTATATGGGGAGGATAGTGAAGAAGTATTAAAAATGGGTAAAAATATAATCGGTAAGCTACTTTGTTTAGATAATTATTCTATGTTAAGGTGGGTTACAGTAAACTGCGATATAGAAGCTTTTAAATTAATTGCTGAAATGTCTGCTACAAAATATTTACAACGCATGGTACGTTATGATGACTATATGGCTTTTAGGCTATTTGTAAGTAGCAATCGGATTAATGAGAATAATCATGAGTATAACTCTTCTGAATGTATTGAGGGATTTAAACTTTTTTTGAAAATTGATAATAATGTAGTTAATATTTTCTGGAAATGTCTTAATATCACTGATAGCATTAAATCTGATTTTGATCAGGCTTTAAAAATACTTGGATTAGAAC
Source organism: Candidatus Jidaibacter acanthamoeba (assembly GCF_000815465.1). NCBI lineage: Bacteria > Pseudomonadati > Pseudomonadota > Alphaproteobacteria > Rickettsiales > Candidatus Midichloriaceae > Candidatus Jidaibacter > Candidatus Jidaibacter acanthamoebae. The sequence goes on from NZ_JSWE01000016.1 coordinate 2,430, forward strand.
ACCTGCTTATTGATAACAAAGAAAATAATTCCCCAAATCATATAAATTCATTTACACAAAGAATTTTTAATACAGCTGCAGATGGAGTTAAGATAACTAGGCAATTATAAACTATTCAACGAGTCTTTATAAACACATATTAAGCCAAATAGTTTATTATATAACTAAGATTTATATAAAATATGACAGTTAGCATAATATGAAAAGAAAAACTGTACATTGGGAGAAAAGTATCTCGAAAAATAAAGAGGACAGTTTTCAAAAGCGCCCTAAAGTAGTTCTTACTGAAGAGGATATAATTGGTATTAAAGAATGCTTTACTGATTATATAGAACTTAAATATTTTGGTATGATTAAAACATTATTTAATCAGTGGGAAAAAGAACACAAGCTAGGCAAACTTTTATCATATGTTAATTATCAACCTTTTTACTCGGTTCTCAAAGATAAAGATTATAGTTTCTTTTGTGAGTTAGTATCAGCTCTTCCTCAAAGGCAAAAATTCTTAATGGTCTCACACAATAATTATGACTTAATTAAATCCTTTATATACTTATCAATCAAAGATATAAATGAAGAAAAATATAACCCCACTCAAGCTCAAAAAGTATTTGATACTTTGTTAAACATTAATCCCACCACAATTATAGAAGTTATTGAGAATTTCCTTAATGAACAACGAGAACATCACCCTAATGCCGTAGAAATTTTACATAATGAACTACAAGCTATTTTAAGTAGTAATACAATTAGTAAAAATATCAATTCAGTGCATGAAGACAATGCTTTTCTTGAAAAAAATGCTAAAGATAAGGTTGAAATGTATATAAAAGAAAAAGAAGAAAAGGGTACAATCTTGACACTTAAATCAAAAAATAATGAACAAATTGAAATTAAAAAATCAGAGCAAAAGTGGCAAGATCAAGTATCGGAGGAATGCTCCAAAGGTAGAAACTTTTAATCTTCTTTTTTATTAGTATAACATTGCTTTCAAAATAATTTATATTACTCTTTTCTTAATTATAAATAAAATAAAAGGTTAAAAGGTAATAAAATGCAAAGCAAAGATATAGATTATACTACTAAGTTTTTAATTGCTGTTGAGTAGGGGAAAATAGATAAAACTAGAGAATTGTTGTCACAAGGTGCTAATGTAAATGCAAAGGAAATGCTAGGAGACACAGCTTTACACCTAGCTGTAGAACGTAAAAATATTAGAATAGTAGAGCTATTACTATCACAGTCTTCAATAGATATAAATATTAAAGGTATTGATGAGCAGACTCCTTTGCAAAATGCCTTATATAATGGTTACGATGAAATTGCTA
>NZ_JSWE01000017.1 GCF_000815465.1 Candidatus Jidaibacter acanthamoeba
TAAGTTCAGTATGGCTTAAGCTGGATTGTGTTATTCCTTCTGTCTCACTCTTCTCACCTACTCTATCTGTCCATCCTAATCCACCACCTCCTGCAGCACGTCTATTCCCTCCTTCTCTTCTCATATTATCCGCATTTGGGTTGTTACCCGCAGACCTTTGATTACCTGCTGCCGTCTCACGTGTTTCATAGTTAAGTAACCATTCAAAAAACTCCTCCCCATGCCTTACCAACATCCCTAAATTATAACTGCTTAGTATACAATTTCCGTTATCATGACTTTGTATCGTATGATACGGCCAACTTTCTATATAGCTTGTAACTTCTCCGGAAATGTTCTTAATACGCCCTGGCAGATTTACTCCATATATATTACTCAATCCTTTTTCTGTTTGACTTGATCTTAAAAACATTGATTGTATGGCATCTACTATATACTGAGTTAATGGTTCTTCATCCCTTCCTAATCTAAATGCTCCAATGTAACAGGATTTTATTTTTCTCAATTCACCTTCTTGCTTTGTGTAATGCTTATGAACCTCTCCATCTACTCTTCCTTCCTTTATCCATCTGTTATCTACTCTTGCAATTACATTATCATTGCTCATCTTAACTAACGATACATACAGAGAATGTCCCGGATTACCCTCATACCCGGATCTTATCACGAATTCTTCACCAACTTTTAATTCTACTAGCTTCTTAACTATTGCTTTTGCCCTATTACCAATTAAAGCTTCTTTAATTTCAGAACTAACACAGTAATTTCTAAATCTTTCCCCGATGATCGTATCACTGATAATTTTAATCTCATTAAAAAGCTTTTCCCTTGCTTCCCTACTCGGTACTTCAACCTCAATACCTCTTTGTAACTTCATATATAGATCGATATATAAGTATAACCTTATCCCTAAAATCTCATCTGAATAACCTCCGTCAACTCTTATAGAACGCTGATGTTCATGCCGTATCTCTATTATGTTTTCTAAGTACATCTTATAGGTTCTACTTAACTCTATATCATTCTTCCAATTTTTAAGTCTTCCATTGCCGGTTATCTCATAT
>NZ_JSWE01000018.1 GCF_000815465.1 Candidatus Jidaibacter acanthamoeba
TGTAGCTGAAGTACTGGTTAAAGTAGGAGCAGGGCATGGAGATATAGTAGTACCTGCTAAATGCTTTAAAGGATAATGATGATAGGGTTAGGTGGAGGGCAGCTAAAGCACTGGGTAGTATAAGAGTAGGTCGGGAAGAAAGAGTAGGTAATATTATAGCAGATAATATAACAAGCAATATAAAGATTGCTGAAATAAGTAAAGAAAAAAGTTTAAATATAGTAAATCTATATTGTTTTAAATACTGTTCTAATCCCCTCTGGATAGAGCATATTTTTCAACATTTGCTTAAAATAAAGTCACAAGCAATATTAAATGGAAACAGCTTAATAGTTAAAGATTTAGGTAGAACACATGAAATTACTTTTACTGAAGCCCAGAAAAAGACACTTTTAGAAGTATTTAAGGAATCAGCAACAGAGAGAGGCCTCTCAACTGAAGTATATGATTACTATTTAGGAAAAGGAACACTAGGATTTAGGAGAGAAGTTGGGGTAATAGAAAAAACCGAACTACATAAAGCAGCAGAGAGTGGAGATTTAGAGGGGGTTAAAAGCATATTAACACAAGGTAGAACAGATATAAATGACCAAAACAATGAAGAAAAAGATACTCCGCTTATAATTGCAGCAAAACATGGTCATATTGGAGTAGTTAAGTATTTAGTTAACCAAGGTGCAGATGTTAGCTGTTTAAATAGACAAGGGGATGATGCACTTAATATCTCTTTATTTATAAATCATAACATTCAGCAAGTTTCTATTTTAACGGAGAAATATTTTATAACCGAGCAAAGGTTAAGAAAGTTGTTAGAAGTGGGTATGGTGAGCTATAGCGGAAGAGCTGATGATGTAACGGTTGCAGATATAGTATATGAGATAACCGGCAATGGAAGACTTAAAAATTGGAAGAATGATATAGAGTTA
>NZ_JSWE01000019.1 GCF_000815465.1 Candidatus Jidaibacter acanthamoeba
TAGAGTTGAGAAACTGCTATCAGCTGAACCTAAGAAGCTATATCCAAGGTGTATTAACGGTAAGCATGCCGGGGCCGCCTGGAGACTGTGGCGGAGCATGGGGGTTTATGGAGCTTGCCGAGGAATATAGTCTTCCTAAGATATATAGCAAGCTTAGAGCAGTTTTAGAAAAGTATCAATCCGGTAAAGCAAGCCGCAATCATTTTGAGCAAATGATAGAAGATTTAGAGTATTGGATTAATAGAGAAAAGGTAAATAAGCAAAGAATCAATGAAGAATTAAGAGAATATCTTTTAACTAAAGATCAGGAGGCTACTATATGAGATGTAAAATTCAATTTATGTTTGAAACGGAAGAAGAAGTTATTACAGAAGAAATTGCTTGTTTTCATAGAACTGATGATATGTCCCCTGCAAGTCTGGGTTTAAGTTTAAAGGAAGCAAAATTAATAACATCCGAAGCCCAAAAAAGCATGATTGGTCATCAAATCAAACGGTATATTGCTGCTGAAAAAATGGAACCATTGAAGTAAGTGTGTATAAAGTCATAGTAGTAAAGAAATAAGAAATCTAATAAACAAGGAAGGACACTATGGCAGAAAAAATAAATAAAGAACTAAACTTAAAAGAAATGGCGAAAGCGTTGGTAAAAGAGTACAAGACACAGGAAGCAATATTTGGGGAAGGAGGGGCTTTAAAGCAGTTATTAGGTAGGACGTTAGAGGCATGTTTAGAAGGAGAGATTACCGATCATTTAGGGTATGAAAGATATAGTCGGGAAGGAGAAGAAAATAACAGCCGCAATGGGTATGGAAGTAAAAAGCTAATCACTGATCAAGGAGAGATAGAGATTGAAGTACCAAGAGATAGAGAAAGTAGCTTTGATCCACAAATAGTAAGTAAAAGGCGCTTTGTTGCCTAAATCCGAATTGGGAAAAAACCTCCCTTTACCTGAACTATTTAAGTGATTTTCATTGATTGAGGCATACCAAGATTAGTAATTTTTTAAGCATATAGCAACCAAGAAGAGTCTCTGCATCTTGATTATCCCACTTTCTAGATCTAAGTTTGGCTCCTATAATACTTTTATAACGACAAATAGTGTTTTCAACGATCTCTCTTCTCCCGTATTTATTCTTATGGCGCCAGGCATGGTCCCCCTTTTCTTTAATATAATTAATTGTGTCAGACCTATGTTTTACAGTAGCCTTTTTGGCATTTTTAGGAGGTGGAATTATAGCTTTGATATCTTTATTTTCTAATAAACTATAACTATTGTTACTATCATAGCCAGTATCAGCTAAGATTTCTGTTACTTTTTCTTCACCCGCACTTCTTATTAAGGGTTCTAAGCACTTACGGTCATCAGTTACATGGCTGGTCATAATACGTGAGACTATTAATCCTTCCTCACTAACTCCTATATGTAGTTTACGCCATATCCTTCTCTTTACTTCACCTCCATGCTTGAAAACAAGCCATTCACTTTCTCCGTATACTTTTATACCAGTACTATCTATTACTAAATACCCTTCAACATCCAGGGGTGGTAATTTTATTCTCTTAAGTACACATTGAGCTCTTTTAGATAATCTGCTAAACTCAGGAACTTTAAGTTTAACTCCAATAAGCTCAAATATTGATCTAACAAACCCTTCAGTTTGTCTTAACGGCAGCTTAAGTAGCATACGCAATGTTAGCATCATTTCAATCACATAATCAGAGTAAAAAGTTAACCGTCCTCGTTTACACATACTGCCTTACTAAAATACCATAACTTCTCTATATGGGGTTGTCTGCAGGACAATGGCATTCGGTTAAGGGAAGGGCTATGCTATACTTACTCAAACTTTTAAAAAAGGAGTAAAGTATGGAAGAACTAGCTGTTATTGAGTATTGGTCGAGTGTTAAAGAGATAATAGATAGAGTGTGTGAAGAGTACAACGCATTGTGGCAAAAGCGAAGTAGAATATTAAATAGTAAAATTATAGTTATTATGATTTTTAAAAATCTCAAGTGGCCGAGGTCAAGGCCTCAGTATAAACTTGTTAGAGTTTTGGGATAGTTGTGAGGAAAAAGATATAAAGCTACCCCAAAATAAATCTGTAGCAGCTTCTTCTTTTTGTGAGGGGCGTCAAAAGATACCTGAAGATATTTTTAAGGATATTAACAAATGTTTGTTAGAGAACTGGAATAAGAAACGTTTTCTTCCTTTATGGTTAGGACATCGAGTTTATGCCATAGATGGTTCAAGAGTAAATATTCCTAGAGAGCTTATCAAATTTGGATTTAAAATTTATGACGAAGAACATAGGCATTATCCTCAGGGGTTATTAAGTTGTCTTTATAATGTTCTAAGCAAAACAGTTTATGACTTTAATTTTGTCTCACATATGAATGAGAGGAAATGTGCTCTACACCACTTAAACATTTTAGAACCAAACGATGTTGCCATTTTTAATCGAGGGTATTCTAGTTATCTGTTACTTCATGAATTTCACAGGAAGGGTGTTCATACTATTTTTCGAATGCAAGAAGGGTCTACAAACAAACGTATTGTAGATTTTATCAGAAGTTCTAAGACAGAAGAAATAATAGAATATGTTCCTTCTAAAGCAGTTATCTCTGATCTTAAGAAACAAGGATATTTTTTAAAACCAAAGCCAATCCCTCTTCGCTTAATCAAACACACAATTAAGGGAAAAACTTACCTTTATGGTACAACTTTAAGTGGTGAGCAGTATCCAGCTAATTCCTTTTCTGATCTTTATCACGAGCGGTGGAGTATTGAAGAACTTTATAAAATATCCAAGAAAATTATCAATATTGATGAGTTTCATTCTAAAACAGGGAGAGGAGTCAAACAAGAAGTTTATGCTCACTTACTGTTAATTAATTTATCACGATTCTTTGAGTTTGATGCTCAAGATAGCTTACCACATATGAATCAAGAAGATAAAGAGAAATGCAGTGCATTCAATTTCTATAAGTTCTTCAATTCAACAAGTATGTTTAATATCAATTTTAAAAACTGTCTTAGAGTTGTAAGTAATTATATAGAAAATCTTTTTCTTGATTCTTATGAAGAATTAAGAAATTGGGTTGCCAAGGTAACTCAAAAGATTCTGCGCATACGACAAAAAATTCGACCGGGCAGATCTTTTCTAAGACAATCATTTAAACCAAGAAAAGATTGGGAAAAGACAAATATCAAACCTATTGCTCCTTAACCGAATGCCATTGTCCTGCAGACAACCCCTTTATGATATTTAATTCTTTAGGTATGTCAGTTAAATTTACTTATTTGCACCACAAAGCCTAAATTACCCGGATTATTATTTTATGATCAGGAGAAAGCAGAATTCTTTTATACTAACATTACAAAACAACATATCACCAGTAAAGCAGATAACATAGAATATGCAAGGACAGTCGAGTTATATTCCTGCTATAATAGCAATAGTTTTAAGGCGGGCCGTTAATCTCTTAGAAATAATAAAGCTAAAAAAGATAGAATGAGAAAGGGGTAAAAGTTATCAAGCATAAAGGAAGGCATGGTTGTGTGTGTGCTTCTCTGATATAGTTATGTTTTATAAATTTTTAATAAATATTTTAGTTTTTTAGTATAAATTTAAATAATAATATCTAGCAAACTATTATATATTTTTGTAATGTTGAAGCATAATAAAA
>NZ_JSWE01000020.1 GCF_000815465.1 Candidatus Jidaibacter acanthamoeba
ATGTCAGGATTAGAGCAGTAGAAGCGCTGGGTAAGGTAGGAGTAGGGCATGGAGAGATAGTAATACCTGTGCTAAGAAATGCTTTAAAGAATGAGTATGGGGATGTCAGGAGCAGTGCAGCAGAAGCACTGGGTAATATAGGAGTAGGGCATGCAGATGTAGTCGTACCTGCGCTAATAAATGCTTCAAAGGATATAAATTTTTGGATCAGGAAAAGTAGTGCAACAAAAGCAATAGGTAAGGTAGGAGTTGGCCGGGAAGAAAGAGTAGGGTGTATTATAGTATCTAAAGTGACAGACAATACAGAGATTACTAAAATTAATGGAGAAGAGAGTTTAAATATAGTAACCCTATATTGTTTTAAGCACGGTTCTGAACCATTTTGGATAGACCTCTTACCCTGGATAGAGCACTCACTCTGGATAGAGCGCTCTTTGAAACATTTTTTAAAAACTAAATCATATGTAATATTTAATGGAAACACCTTAATAGTAAAAGATTTAGGTAGAACACATGAAATTACTTTTACTGAAGCCCAGAAAAAGACACTTTTAGAAGTATTTAAGGAATCAGCAACAGAGAGAGGCCTCTCAACTGAAGTATATGATTACTATTTAGGAAAAGGAACACTAGGATTTAGGAGAGAAGTTGGGGTAATAGAAAAAACCGAACTACATAAAGCAGCAGAGAGTGGAGATTTAGAGGGGGTTAAAAGCATATTAACACAAGGTAGAACAGATATAAATGACCAAAACAATGAAGAAAAAGATACTCCGCTTATAATTGCAGCAAAACATGGTCATATTGGAGTAGTTAAGTATTTAGTTAACCAAGGTGCAGATGTTAGCTGTTTAAATAGACAAGGGGATGATGCACTTAATATCTCTTTATTTATAAATCATAACATTCAGCAAGTTTCTATTTTAACGGAGAAATATTTTATAACCGAGCAAAGGTTAAGAAAGTTGTTAGAAGTGGGTATGGTGAGCTATAGCGGAAGAGCTGATGATGTAACGGTTGCAGATATAGTATATGAGATAACCGGCAATGGAAGACTTAAAAATTGGAAGAATGATATAGAGTTA
>NZ_JSWE01000021.1 GCF_000815465.1 Candidatus Jidaibacter acanthamoeba
TCAAATCAAAGTTAAAGTATATTTTCCCTTTACCCATGTGAGTTAAGTGAGTTTTAGAGATTGAGGCATGCCCAGGTTAGTCATTTTATTAAGTATATGGCAACCAAGTAAAGTCTCAACATCTTGGTTATCCCATTTCCTAGATCTAAGCTTAGCTCCTATAATGCTTTTATATCGATAAATAGTATTTTCTACAATTTCCCTCCTTCCATACTTATTTTTATTACGCTCCACATGGTAACCTTTTTCTTTAATATAGTTTATGGTATCAGACCTAGGTTGTGTATAAGCTGTCTTGGCATTTTTATGAGGTGCTATTGTAGCTTTAATACCTTTATTTTCTAATACAATATACGTATTGTTACTATCGTAGCCAGTGTCAGCTAAAACCTCAGTTATCTTTTCTATATCTACGCATTGTATTAATGATTCTAAACATTTACAGTCATCTGTTATATGGTTGGTCATAATACGTGAAACTATTAATCCCTCTTTACTAACTCCGGTATAGCTGGCTTGCGCCATACTCTTCTTTTTACTTCTCCTCAATGCTTAAAAACTAACCATT
>NZ_JSWE01000022.1 GCF_000815465.1 Candidatus Jidaibacter acanthamoeba
TCTTTTAGTAAAGACTTAAAACAAAGAGGATTTAAGTTTGTTGGCTCAACAACAATATATGCATATATGCAAGCGGTTGGGATGGTAAATGATCACTTAGTAAGTTGCTTTAGACATGAACTGGTTTGAAAGCTCCCTCTCTTGCTTATATAGCCGTCAGATTAAGTCTCAACTAGTACACTTCCTTTGCGTTAATGTTTATCCATTTATATTAATTTTAAACACCTTGACATTTTTTTTGTGCTGCTTCAAAAGCTAGCTAGTATGTGTGGCTTTTAATAAGTTAATTCTACATACGAACATTTTCCACTAACTAATTGGATGCTGATATGCTTACGCTAACTAATACCCAAAGAAAAATAGTAAACCAGCTTAATAATGATATTACCTTTAAAAGATTAAATATCTATGAAAGAGATTTTATTTATAGTACTAAGGGGCCCTCTAATTTTTTTAATGAAAAACTTTCTGATGCTAATATCTTAAAGGTTTTATTAGCTTCACAATACTATTCAAATAAACAACTTATTAACCTTTCCAATCCACAAGAAGAGCATAAGTTAGCTCTAAAGTTAGCATTATACAAAGCTCCACAAAACTTTAATCACTTCAGTGATCATGATATTAAGGAATACCTTATATTATACAAAAATAGATTTACTGACCTTGATTTACCATACAAATTATTAAAAATAGGAATTAATGACGCAGTATATAGTCTACATGGACCAGCTAAATTTGTTGCTCATACTGCTATAGAAACAGCAGAACACTATGGCCTATTTAATGGCGATAAAATAGATATTGACCTTTATAAAAAATTTGACTTTGCCAATCGTAACTCAAATCTATATTTTGAAGTACATAATAATATATTAGATCAAAAAATGTTGACCACAAAAGCTTTAGAACACTCTAAGCTTATAGCAAACCATATAGGTCAAAGAGAAGGAGGTCATATCAAAGATAAACTCAATAAGACAAAGGAGAGAATAGAAAAACTAAGTGAAGTAGTTATAAAAACTGAGGAGCAACAAAATAAGAATGCTCAGCAATTAATAGAAAGCCTTGCCAAACAAGGGGTAACGTTGAATGCAATCGAAAAAAATATAAGAGGACAAACTGAGCATACTAAAAGAATTAATGATGATTTAAGAACACTAGATATAAAAATTGAACATCAAAATGAGCATATTACAAGTATTAGCAATAACATACAAATCTTAGATACAAAAGCAGAAGAAGCCAAAATAGTACAAGAAGAGATTTTATTCTATGCTGCACTGAATCATAAACTCCAGACAGAAATGGTAGAAAAAGCAGCCATGCAAGCCAAGCAGGAGGAAATAAAATCCCATTTTAATGCAGCAACTAATGTAGGGAATTTATTAATACAGTTAGGTCAAGTAACGGAGTCAAAAGATTTACAAAAATTTGGTGCTTTAACTGTTGCTTCAACACAAGCTTTTTATGCAGCTTGTCAAATTACTGGTTCTCTTGGAGTTGCGGCAGTGAGTGGTATTGCTATGATTACTCCAGTCACTGCAATGATAGCAGGCGCCGTCGCAGTAGTCAGTATACTCTCCTCTAAGGGTAAAGATAATAAAGCCATGGCTGCAATGTTTGATCAGTTGTTTAGCGCGCTCAATACTATCCATAAAGAAATGCATGAGCAGTTTGATTTAGTGCATAAAGAGTTATTTGAAGTGTTTAATATAGTACATGAATCAATTAAGCGTAATGAATATAACTTTATTAAAGTATTTGATAAACTAGACGCCATTACAAAATTCCAAGAATTTAGCCATAAAGAGATTATTGATGCGGTGCATGCTAATCTGATAAGTGAGATAAGCAAAGCGACCTATATGATCAAAAATGATAAGATGCCAGAGAAGTTAGATGATAAGCTGAAGTACCTAGAGAATCTTGATTATGCTGCTAATCACTTAGCGTTTGATAATGTGCTTAATAATCCGGATAAAAACCCTGGTCTTCTTTTTATTGATAAGTCAATTGAACAACAGCTAGAAAACAGGCCACTTGAGCAAAATGTCGGCTTCTTGATTAACTATGCGAAGACCATATTAGGAGTAAAAGACTTACCAGAAGGTAAAGAAATACCTAACCCTGCCTTATTCTTTTCAATCACGAGTATTTTACCACGGTTCCTACTAGATATAGTTAATCAAGATGCTGAGAAAGTAGGATTGTTACTTAAAACTTTAGAGCCAACCATTGCAGCTAATAATAATGTAATTAGTACAATTAAAGCTATGAAGCAACAAAACGTGGTAGGTGAAATGCTTAAAGTTTATCATGCAGAGCTTAATGACTTTAATTCCTATATTGTAAATGAAAATAAAGTTTATAGTAAAGCGCTTGGCTTATTTAAAACTTTAAATTTGGATTTACCAAGTTCCGTGGCAGCTCATACAATCATTGCCATGAGAGATGGAACATGTGTTAGTGATGGTACATACTACCTGGCCGAAAAGCTGGGCTTGGGTGTTATTAAGTGGGTGCATCTTGCATTTGTGGTTAAAGAAATCTACACTGATAAACACACTGGTAAAGAAATTCCTGTCACTTGTTCTCCTGATCCGGGAATTACCAATGCTCTCCCAGCTAAATTACAAAGCATTAGGATTGATTTTATCAACAAACTTACTTCAGAGCCAAAGTTCAAAGAGCATATTAATGAGCTTAAAATTTATGAAAAAATGGTCTCCTTTTATTCTGCTTTAACTGGAGGAGAGGTAATAAATATTAATTATATTAATACTTTTGAGAATCACTTAAATTCAGCAAAAGCAAGCCATGCTAATGAAGCAATATTAATAACCCCAATTGATTACTTTAATAATCAAGCCATTTGGTTTGTGGATAACTCTAAAATTGATGTAGCACAAAACAAGTGGCATGCGAGTAATAGTATATATTTAGAGTTTGCTGATAAAATCAAACAATCACTTAACTATACAGGTGTACTTTTAAATCAAGTTAAAGCATATAATGAAATGCCGAAAATTGATTGTGCATCTAATCAAGCAGCAAAAGAAAGCAGCAAGGCATTACAGCACCTTAAAAACTATTTTGAAACTATTAATGATGCTAAAGATGAATTAGTAAATACCTTCCCTAAAGGCAAACTTAAAGAATTTGGCAAATTCAATAAATATTTTGATACTGCTAAAGGGCAAGTTGATGCGCTTGAAACAGCTCCCACTGCCAACCAGCTAGAAGATTTATATTGCAACATCTTCTGTACAGATAAGGTACTGAAATTTAATGTTAAAACGTATCGTGATGCGGCCTCTTCGGATGAGACCTTGCTTGATATTAAGCATGAACTTAGAGAATTTACTGAAAAAGCTATAATTTGTGATTGCTAAAGGTAAATATTTTGTAAAGCGCATATATGGTATTGTTAGAATTTGTGCTAATGCTTTACTAGGAAGAGATGATTGGATAAAACAATCATTTGAAAATACAGGAATAGAAGAAGTAAAATTACAAGGACAATCATTTAATAAATAATCACAAACTAAAAAAGTAAGCTAGGAGTAAAAATCTTCTAGCTTTTTTTATTTTTCATTATGAGTGCTAGAGTGTAATAAACGATCATATTTTACACTGCCTAGTTCCTTTTAAGGTATATTATATAAAATAACAACTTTTGAGTCTATAAACCAATCTCTGAATCAAAGTGTATAAAGTAACTTAAGTTGATGAGTTATAGGGAAGATAACTTATAGAATTGAGGAAATAGAGAATAGTAAGTATTAGTTTATAAAGTAAATACTACCCACTTACTTTATAATAATAACTTTATTTTAAACCACCATGTATATAGGCTATAAAATTTTAAAAAATCTATAATACTTAATAAATTAATATAAAAAGCGTTTAATTAATTTATTAAGTATTATAACAATATATTTATTGTTTCAAAAAGCATTGGGCAATAAGTGTGAAACTTTAAAAACTGTACAATAGGTATATATGCGTAACCCTGATAATCTTTTAAAATCTCAATATGCTAATCTAGTAGAGACCACACAAGGAAGTCTTGATCTTTCAAGCAAGGTAATTACTACTGCAGAAATGGAGCTACTGGCTAATGAACTGAGAGATAATACAACCATTAATGAAATTAAACTTAAATTTAATAAGGTTGAAAAAAAAGCAATAGAAGCAATACTGGAAGTATTTAAAACCAATACCACATTAATATCAGTTATAGTACTTGGTGAAATTGAAAGTAAAGAAAAATATGAAATCAATAATTTATACTACTTGCTAGGTGCATATATTAATAGAAATAAGTTGCTTTCTAATGATAGCAAATACAATACCTACCCTGATTCTTTTCGAGATACTATATATAAGAACGAGTATGGTGATAGTGATAAGCAAATTGAGATATTGGCAGAAGGTATAGAGCGTAATACAACGGTTACTCAATTTTACTTAAAGCCATACACAAGGGAAGCCGATAATGAAGTTGCGATAAGTAAAGCTTTTCAAAAAAACAATAAAGCAACTGCACTATTTATCATAGAGCATGCAAAGTTAGGTTTAGGGAGATTAACTATAGGAGATGTATTAAAGCATAATACTGCTCTCACTCAAGTTAGTTTAAGCTTTAGTTCCATTTCAGATAAAGGAGCATACGTGCTAGGAGAAGCATTACAAACCAATACCACCCTTACTCACCTTATCCTTAAAGGCCCCACAATTTCTTATCAGGGCATGAAGGCGATAGGAGAGGGGCTTAAGGATAATACTACACTTACTGAGCTTAATTTAGATATTGCGAATGAGAGCCACAAAATTGATAACTATAACAAAGAAAACAGCGCACTTGGTGCCTTAGCTGAAGGGCTTAAATATAATACTGGACTTAAAATTCTTAAATATGGCCGCTATAACGATAGTATATATGATTCAACATTAGATGAGATAAATTTGAAAGGATTAGGTGATGCGCTAAAGGAAAATAATACTATAACATCACTAGTTATCAGCTCTTTAAGTTTAAATGAAAGTAATTTATCTGAGGATCTGGGGTATTTGATTATAAGGGCTAATTGTAAGCAAATTGAGATAAGAACTCCAGTTCAGTATCATGCTAGAGGTCTAGTAACTATTGCAGAATCATTAAAGTCTAATACCACACTTACAAAGTTAGATCTGACATATGCTGTTTATTCAAGTTATGAGAAAGGCCATGACAAATACTTGAGAGTTCAAGCTTGGGAAAAGATTAATAAATATCTAAAAAGAAATAAATTTATAGAAGAGAACCCAGCTCTCAAACCAAAGCCTACAGATAAAAATGTTTCTAAAAAGATAGGAGAACTTACTGTAGAAAATGAAGAGTTTAAAACTAGAAACGAAGAACTTGAAAGAGGATTTGCAAAGTTGAAAGATGAGCTAAAAAACATAAACCAAGAATTACAAAATTTACAATCTAAGGTTAAAGAGCTAGAAAAAGAAAATACTAAATTACATGAAGGAAATAAGGTTTTAAAACAACAAAACACAGAGAAAGATATTCAGCTATCAAACTTACAGAAAGAAAACAGCAGTTTAAAGTCAGTTATTGGCAGGCATGGATTAGCACAAGAAAGAGCAGAAGCAGCTATAACTATTCAAGCTTTAGTACGTGGGCATAGTATTCGTAAGGCTATACCATTAGAAGATATGAAAGTTGAGCGTAAAAAAGAAATACAAGAAGCTATGAAGAAATTAATGGAAGCAGGAAAGTATAATGATCTTTCAAAGCTTGCTACTGCTATGGAGGAAGGTCAGCTTCATACTGCTATGCAAATAATTAGAGGTATACCTGAAAAAAATATAGAAGTTCAGGGCAAAGCAGTTAGTTATTAAATTTATATAATCAACTTATATAGCTATTAATTTTTAAGATTATTTAATCACTTTAACAAAATATGAGGCTTTCATGCTAAGAAAAGATATAGAATCTAATCAGACAGACCCTACTTTAAGAGATATAGTCAATAGAAGAAGAAATAATCGAGATGAAGAACTTAACTTATTATTTGAGGCGCCTGAGGTGCTTAGCTTTAGCGACTATACCGGTGCTAATCTTATAATGTTAGCTGCTACACAGGAAGGAAATGCAGATTTTATTAGTATAATAAACGAGCTTGAGCCTAGCCTTATTGATGCAGTTAATAATGATGGAGATAACCCTTTAACATATGCAGCAGTTAACGGGGTGCTTGATGCATTAATTATATTGCTCAAGTTAAAGCCTGACTTAGTAACAAAAGTTAATAAAGAGGGAAACAATGCTTTAATGGTTGCTGCACAACATAAGCAAGATAAAATAGTAAATTATTTATTTGAGTATAGGCCTGATTTAATTAATGTAACCAACAAACAAGGTGATAATCTTTTATTTATTGCGGTAAAAAGGGACAATCCTGAACTAGTTGCAAAGATAATAAGCCTCGATCAATCATTATTAAAAGTTATTAATAATAATGGTGATCTACCGATTATGGCAGCTGTCGGGGAAAGAGCTTTAGGCGCATACAAGGTGCTTAAGCGTTATAGCTCGCTTGAGGATCCAAATATGATTCTAAACACAATTAATAGGCAAGGGGATAGCATATTAACAATTGCAGCAAGGGTAGGAGATCTTACTATCTTCCAAGAATGGTATAACTATTTTGAAGGGAAAGCTAAGCAAGCCAAAGGGCAAATTCATGGTATGAATTTCCTAGTTATTGCAGTACAAAATAAAAGCAATGCTATTATTGAATTTATATATAATAGATATATTCAGGCACTTAATGGTGCTACAACAGGCTCGCATAGATACGAGGATAATTATAATGCCCAACTACGTGATTTTATACCCTTATTCCTCCAAGGGTCTAGTGCTTTAATAGCTGCAGCTATAAATAACCCAAGCGTTATTAACCAATTATTTAGTATTGCCCAATATGCAGGAGTTGAGAAACAAATGGAAGCTGGAATACTAGCGGCAGTACAATCTGGGAATCTATCAAGTATTTATACATTTTTAAATCTCGGGAGATGTAGTCTATGGACCCCAGATTCTAGTGGTAATAACCTGCTAATGGTTGCAATTTTGCATAAAAAGATAGATGTAATAAAATATATGTTAAATTCTAATTTTATGAACCAAAAGGCATTTATTGATTATACAAATAATAACGGTGATAATGCTTTAATCCTAGCTGCTCAAACTGGTAATATTAAAATAACCAAATTATTAGTCACTTATGAGGGGGCACACAGATTCAATATAAACCATATTAATAATCAAGGTTACAATGTTTTTGCTTATACTCCAAATTTAGAAATGGGTTTACTTCTAATTGCTGCAGGAGCCAAAGAATTAAAATGCCCTTCACATAGTTTAGAACAATGGCTAAAAGTGCTTGGGCTTAAGAATATTGATGAATTTCAAGTATTAAAACAGAATATTGAAGCTAGTAGCTTAATTACTAATGACACTACTTTCATAGGTACATGGATTTCTGAGTTGCCAAATGAATTAAAATTTCATATAGCAAGTACATCATTTTTAGAGAAGTATCCTGGAGTAAGAGAGGTGTTTAGTAAAGATGAAGGATATTTTAGTATACTAAAAGCCAGGCTCGAAGCAGAACATAAAAGCATTCCTAAGCTACCAGGTCAACAAGAACAAGAAGACCTTATAGGGGATCATATTAATAAAGCATCAAAGTTTGTATCTGATGCAGTAATAAAAACATATATTAATGATAATCAAATTAACCTAAGGCCTGCACAGCAATCAATATTAATTCTACAAGTCTCCAACTGGCTTAATAATGTTTTACAATCTGAACAACAGCTGTTCGGGGGATATGTGTTTCCTGAATTGCGAGCAGAGCTTATGCGCTCTACATTTAGAATTTTAAATACTTGCTCTGTTCCATTCCCAATAGGTACAAGAGAGGCTATTGAGAGGGTAGCTAATAAAGTACTTAATACTATCCCAACATCCTATGTTCAAAAATATGCTATGAATGAAAAAACAGGTGAACAGCGCGGTATATAGGTAAATGTTGAGTCCAATTAAATATTTTATGCAACTTAAGTATTATATAATAATAAATATTTAGAATTACATGTACTACTTCTAAATAGGTTTTTAAAAGATAGGGTTTAAAGATGAAAAGGAATGAAGATACTCGAACATATACTTACCCTGAACAAATAACCCAAGAACAGCAAGGATATGAAAGTTTACAAGCAGCACTGTGTTATAATTTTAAAAATATGGACTTACTTATACAAGCTTTAACCAGAAGGTCGGCAGTTAACATAAAAGATAATGAGACTTTAGAATTTATAGGAGATAGAGCTTTAGAATTAGCTGTAACGGATATTTTAATGGAAAAGTACCCAGACTATACTGAGGGAACTTTAAATAGTATGTTATCAAATCTTGTAAGGAATGATGGCCCTTTGCTAGATGTAGCAAAAAGACTAGAGATAAGCGAAGATATGATTCCACAAGGTAATGTAAGTGACCGTAGGTTAGCAGATGCGATGGAGGCAATAATTGGGGCAATCTTTTTAGATAGTGGAAAAGACTATGCTGTTATCAAAAGTTTTATAATAAGGCATTGGGATTCACTTAACTTAGACCCGGAAGAGGTTGCATTTCAAGCTGTAGGAAATAAAGATATTCAATTACTTAAGGGTTTGCTTAAAACCGGAGTAAATCCTAATGCATTAATTAGCAATAAAATAGGAGAAGAGAAGTGGCACCTAGAAAGTTATTCACTTTTATATTCTGCTGTGGCATTAGGTAAAGAAAAGATGGTAAAAGCTTTATTAAAGGCGGGAGCGGATCCAAACCAAGAAGTAATTTTTAAAGATAATGAAGCAAGAGATTATACATCTTTCCCACTTTTAGTGGCAGTAAATGGATGTACTAAAAAGGAAAGGGAAGAGGGTGATAAAATAATTAATAAGCGCTACAGCAAAATAATAAGCTTATTAATAAATAATAAGGCTGATATTAACAAAGTAAATAATTATGGCCGTTCATCTTTACATAATGCAGTTGTTATGGGCGGTATGGTTGTAGATAAATTAATTAAGAACGGGGCAGCAATTAGTATTGCTGATAACATAGGACAAACTCCGCTACATATTTTAGCCGGGAGGCGATATAGTGATAAAAAAACTGCTAAAGCGCTTATTAGAGCCGGTGCTAACATAGATGCGGTTGATAAGGAAGGGTATACTCCATTACATTTTGCAATAATGAAAGAAAACATAGATATAATAAAGTTACTAATAAAGAAAGGAGCCAATGTAAATAGAATTGATAATACAGGTAGAACAGCTCTTCATATATTAGTCTATTGTAATACATCTAGTACAATTCCAAATGATTATTTTGAAACTAATAATAAATTGCCTTTTACAATTTCATTCCCTGCGATTCTAGACATTTTACTTAAAAATAAAGCTGACCCTCTTTTTAAATATCTTAGATATACTCCTAGGGATATAATTAAATTTAGGCTTAATACTACCGATACTAAAC
>NZ_JSWE01000023.1 GCF_000815465.1 Candidatus Jidaibacter acanthamoeba
CTCCTCTCTCCACAAGTAAAGGAATTAGATTTATTTTACTCCCTATTAAACATAAGTGTATAACCGTGTTCCCCTTTATATCGGCTGTTTTAACACCAGGATTATGTTCTAATATTAATTTAGCAATTTCATCGTAACCATTATATAAGGCATTTTGCAAAGGAGTCTGCTCATCCCAATCTTTAATATTGATATTAATTAAAGGCTGCTCTAATAATAACTTTGCCATTTTAACATTTTTTCGTCTTGTAGCTAGGTGTAAGGCTGTACCCCCCAATCTATCTATTGCATTTATGTTAGCGCCTTGTAAGAGTAGGCCTTCAGCTTCCTTTACCTTTCCTTGTTTGACAACAGTCAGAAAATTTTTATCTTTGTCTTGCATTTTATTACCCTTCTATGTAATTTACTTATTTAATTTTAAATAATAATATTTAACATATATAAAAAAAAGTTCTTATTGATTTAAAAAAGAGTCTTTATTTTTTTATAACATTTATAACCACAAAAGGCGATTTTAAGCCTAGCATATATAAAACCTAAACACTACTCCATATGGCAATGCATTTATAGCAGTAAAACCTTTTAAGACCCTCTGCCCATTGATTTCTGCTCTTCTCTATTATCAGCTGGATTTCCAAATTCTCTTAATCTTGCTTTTTTATCTCAGAAGCCACCCATCTTTCTCCTCTATCTCTTTGAGAGTTTACAGAAGGCTTTTCAGGTGACGAGTCATCCGATCCTTTTTCAACTCTAGGGTTTCTAGAACCATTTATAATTTCTGCAAAATCAAGTCGTCTCTTGGATCCCACTATATCCAATCTCTCAGATCTATCTGCCTTCCTTTTAGCTTCAACTTCCCTTTCAGCTGCTTTGCATTCTTTTATCTTATCAGAGTGTGAAGCTTGATATAACTTTCTTGCCGTATATCCTTCTATAGTAATATTAGGATCAGCACCCTGCTCAAGTAATAACTTATAACCCTCTACATGCCCACCATTTGCTGCCAAGTGTAAAGCAGTAAATCCG
>NZ_JSWE01000024.1 GCF_000815465.1 Candidatus Jidaibacter acanthamoeba
GCAGGGTTTTAAAATATAGTATAGGGAATGCCTCAACCACGGAAATACAAAAAGAGATAAATGAGTGTGAGAAATCAGGTATTTTAATTAGAGTAGGCAATAAGTTTACTACTCAAGAATTGTTAGAGAAGGAAAAGCAAATCTTAAATTATGCTAAAAAAAGTTTAGGTGCAGCTAAGGTGATCATAAATGAGAAGCATTTTGTAAAGCGGTGTCAAAGCTTTGAAATGAGGGAGAAAGCTAAAGATCCGAATT
>NZ_JSWE01000025.1 GCF_000815465.1 Candidatus Jidaibacter acanthamoeba
CTTATACATCACTAGACCTATATATTTTTATATTAATATTATATACTAGCTTAATTAAATGGTTAAGTTGACGGTACCTCTCAACCTAATCTACCTAAATTAACTAAATATTTTATAGTTTTAAAATAATAAAATGTTACACCCGAATTAGTTAACAAATCGCTAACTCAAAATCTTTATATATAAGCTTAATTTATTTATAGCTTGGAATATTATATTCAGATGCTAAGATTTCATATGGTATATGAAGCTTGTCATGAAGGCTTCTTATCATCTTTAAGCTAAGCTTTCTTTTTTTACTTAAAATTTCAGAAGCTCTACTGCTGCTGCCTAATATCCTTGCTAAATCAGTTTTAGTTAAACTCTTTTGTTCCATTATAAATTTTATAGCTTCTATAGGATCAGGTGATTCAATAGGAAAATGTATTTCTTCATATCTTTCTATCAATATAACTAATATATCAAGCTGATCACCCTTTAGTGTATCAGGTTCGGCATCCCATAGTTGCTCAACTAAGTTTAAAGCATTCCTGTAATCTTCTAGATTCTTTATAGGTTTTATTGTTATATTTAACATCCTGTTTCTCCTCTACACTATAGCTACATCTATCTTGTTGTATTCTGTATGTGTTCCTATAAATCTTATATAAACTATTTTAAATCTATAATTAATTTGTACTATTAACCTGTAATTATTACCTTTTATATTAAAAACAATTCTATTATTTGGTATAATATCTGCACTATTAAAAGTTTGCTTAACATCATTTGGTTTATCCCAATCTGCTTTTTTTACTAAATCAAACCATGTTTTTAAAGGTTGCTCAGCATCTTTATAAATATTCCAAAATTCTTTTAAATTACTTCGAGCAATAATTCGCATATTATATTTCTAAATCCTTATTACCAATAATACTATATTCCCAATTTGGGAACAAGAGATATTACTATAATTTAATACCTTTAAGTATAAATTCCTAGCTACCAATACTATAACTTAGCTCAGTAACTTGCAAAGGAGATAAACTTTGTTTTAGGTCAGACTGAATAGCCTTAAGCCCAAAACCGCCTTTTGCACTTACATAGGTAATTTGTTTACCGGACATGAAACTTTGAAGGTAATCATTTAACTCATTAAAAGTGAAATCATGATTACATACAGTTATTTCTTTACTTTTATCAATATTTAAAGATTTATGTTTATTATTAAGTAGATCTATAAATTTAGATATAATTAAACCTACTTCATCCTTGTTTATACTACCTTCACATTCTTTGCTTAAAAACTTCTGTATAGCTTGTGAGTTTACCAAGTATTGTTGCTCAGAATCTCTATAGCCCATATAATCACGTGGGCTTTCAGGTGAATTGACTTTAAAAAAGGGAAGGGTTTTAGGAGTTAACCCACCCTTACCTAGGAAAACCTTATTAATCCCCATGCTAATTGCCAGTTCAGCCGCTGAGCTTATAAAAGGCTCGCATAATCTATCATCCTCTTCCCTTAAATCTTCCCAAGAATCAAATACTAAATTCCCCTGCTCACTTAACCATGCCCAGCTTTGAGCTACTAATTCACCTTCCATTTCTTCTGATAATTTTTTGCTTAAAGTTTCAATTATATATCTAAATTTTATAGTCTCATCTGTGGTATTATTTAATTCCTCAAATTTCTTACCATAATAGCTTATTAGCTTTATATACTTATTTCTTTGTGACTTCTCAGTCATTATTTTCGGATTTACTATCTCTTCAATGCTCTCACATTTTTGAAAATGCTGATATAGTTGTTGCAAGCTTTGAATATTATTAGGACGTTTGAATACAACATAAAATCCTCCATAAGCTGAAAGCATTCCATGTATAGCACAGCTTCCTCCTGCTTGCCCCACATATTGGCAGCAACGTGTCATTTTTCCAAGTATATATCCTCTAAGATCCGTAGCAGGCAACTTTTTCATATAATATTTAGGTTGGTTAAATTCTTTACCGTCAACATAAATATCAGGCAGATAATCCACATCTTTTATTTTGTGCTTATCTAAAATTTTATTAAATATAATTTCAGGAATAGCTTGAGCAGAAAATATATTTGCTAATTCAATATTTTCTTTACCCCTACTATACCCTATGTGTTGTACTGTTTCTTTTAACTCTTCCAAATCAATAGGAGGGTGACCTAACCTCTTTTCTATACGAGGTGCAAAGGCAAAGAACTTAGTTAATTCAAAGCCGTATTTTAATGCAAGTTGTGCCCAAGCAGACTTATCCCAAAACCCTTCTGAAGGAATATCAAATATACTAAGTTCATGGATCTGTTGGTAGCTGTTAGGGTTCCTATAAGTTGTTATATATTGCTCTACTTCATCAACCGTATTAAATAAAACTGATAATTTATAACTACTTTCTCCTAAACTTAGTATTGCTATCTGAGTATTTATAAAAATTCCATTTATGGTATATTCCGGCTCTTTTATAAGGATATTTTTTATCTCTTCATATTTTTTTGAATCAAAGTTAGCTAAAGGAGTAGTATTTAAGCTATCAAGTTTATTAAAGTAGAGAGCATAATGCTTTGGGGTATTACCATTATAATCAATCATATCATAGTTAAATCCCCTTTCTAATAAGCAATCTATTATAAATTGATTGCCGCCAACTATAGCATGGTGCATAGAGGTTCTTCCTTGAGCATCTTCAATATACGGATCAGCCCCTTTACTTAGTAACAGTTGAAAAACTTCATTATTTCCTTTACTCGCTGCCATACTTAAAGCAGTACTTCCATAACTATCATTAACATTAGCTCCTTTCTCAATTAAATTTTCTATAAAATTAAAACTACAATCTTTGACGATAGCTAATTTTAATGCCTTACCGTCACTAATCGCACCCTTTTCAAGCAGAAATTCAGCTGATTCAGGATGCCCATTAAGAATAGCTTTTTGAAGAGGAGTATAACTACCTTCAAGATATTCAGGATTACTTGGTGGATTTATATTTGCTCCATTATCTACTAAGATTTTTATTGCTTCTATCTTGCCTTGTTCGGCTGCATAGTGTAACGGAGTTCTACCGGCTTCATCAGTAACATTTACAGATTCCCCCGCCTCTACTAAGAGCAGCATAATATCAATAAAACCCTTCTCAGTTGCTAAGTGTAGCAAGGTTTTATTCAACCGAATACCTATGAATAGTTCTTGCATTAAGATGTGTATATTAGCTTTATACTTAAGCAGTAATTCAACCATTGCTATATTGCCATTCTCTATCGCTATGGTTAAAGGCGTTTTCTTATATTGATTAATAAAATCAACTTCTGCCCCTTTCTCAAGTAACTGCTTGGTTAATTCATAATATCCTTCAGCTACAGTCTTACATAATATTTCTCCTCCCATGATAGATTTGAAAGGAGGGTAATAATTAAGTAAACATTCGGCAGTTTCTGTTTTTCCTTCCCTTATAGCTCTTTCAAGTAATGAAAGCTCAGGGTAGCCAATGATATTAAAATTTAAACCTTCTTTAATTAAATACTCCAATAATCCTATATCATTTTCTTTCCACGCAACATTAAAGCAAGTATGAAATAATAATTCTCTTTGCTTCTCTTCTTTTGCAAATGAAAAAATTTCTTTTACAATGGTATAATATTTAACACTAGAGGTAATATTAAGTAATTCTCTTATATGGTACTCATCCTTTATAAGCTTTATATCAGCACCATAATCCAGTAAACATACTACGGCTTGCCAGCTATGAAATTTAACAGCATTCTCTAAAGGAGAAAACCCTTCGTTATTGAGGATATTAACCTTTGCGCCTGCTTTAATAAGTATTTGAGATATTTCTACAATTAATTTAGGGTCTCTGATATTAGACAGTTTATGTAAAGCCGTATTCCCTTCTTTATCCTGCTTGTTAACATCAGCTCCTTTAAATATAAGCATTTTTGCTATTTCTATATTACCCCAGGATATAGCATTAGGTAATAACTCTTTATCTTTCTCGCCATTGACATCCAGTCCTTTATCCAATAAATATTCTACTATCTCCCGTTCATTATATGTTGCCGCCCAGAATAGACATTTTTCTCCTCTTCCCATTGAAAGATCAATACCTTGCTTTAATAGATATAGTATATTTCGGGATGCATAATTGCTATGCCCTATTCCTTCCGCATTAACTATAGCATCAATAGCGTTTTGCCCGTTGTGATTTACTGCATTAATATCAACTCCTTTTTCGAATAATAATTTTATAATTTTAACTGAAGAACTATTTACTGCCTTATGTAGTAAAGTGTTACCTTCAACATCCCGGTATAAAACATTTACACCCTTTAGAATCAACAATTCTGCAATTTTGTTATTATAATTTAAAATAGCTTGGTATAATGGTGTATAGCCTTGATTATTAACTGAATCTAAAACTACCTCTGCTCCATTATCAATCAATGTATTGAATAAGGTTATCTGCTTATATTCTTCTTCATCTTTACCGAAGGAATGCCCTGTAAAACTTAATAAATGTAAAGCTGTATTACCTTGACTATCTTTTAAGGCTATATCAGCTCCTCTGGAAAGAAGTAGATCTACAATTTCTATATTTTCTCTAGATATAGCTGTATGTATCGGTAATTTATCTCCATTAATATCTAAACCTTGGTCTAGTAAATATTCTACTAAAGGTTTGCCACCTTTCTTTCCTGTAGCCCAAGCTAAATATTCCTGCCCATTGGCTTTATTGATTAATAAACCTTTAGATAATAAATATAATACTATTTCTTCTGCTGAATCTTTATGTGATTGGTATTCAATTACTAAATCTATTAGATTTTTTTGCTCATTATTGAGAACATTTATATTAAGCCCTTTTTCTAACAATGCATTTAGGATTGGAATTGAACAACATCTCTTACATGCTATATGTAATAATGTATCTCCATTATTATCACAATATAATACATTTACTCCTTGGCTTATTAGTAACTCTGCAATTTCCCTTTTACCCCATAAAAGAGCCTGATAAATTATAGGTGAATTGTCAAATTGTAGTTTGAACTCAATATCTGCTCCTTTTTTAATTAATAAATCTGCAACTTCATAATTGCCTATCTCTATTGCTATTTGTAAAAGTGACTTACCTTCATGTTCAAAATTAGGATTTATCCCTTCCTCTAAGAGTTTTATTGCTTTTACATGATTCTCTTGGTAATAGGTCTCCGGCTCTTTAATAAAAAATTTAGTCTTTTTACTTTCAGCTAAAGCTAAACAAAATTCTTCTTCTTTTGTTTGTAGACTATTTTCATTGCTGTTTATTTGCCCAAACCTATTACTTAATCTCATAAAGTATTATCCTTTTTATAAGCATATTTATAATGAAGGTAGCTACTTTTAGAGTTTACAAATATACTTTTTTAATTAATATTATAGGAACAATATTTTTATTGGCTTTTATAGTACTCCTGCAAACATTAAAATTGTATTTATCACATAAGCAAACAATTATCATTATCAGAAGAAGAGCTTGACGACAACTCTACAGAGCGTCTAAAACTTCTTACTTGAGAATTATTTTCAAGTTCCTCGATTTGTTTAAAATCAGTTAAAGCGGGGATAATTTTTTAGTAGAATTTTTAATTAATGAATTTTCAAGTCCTTCATAATGGTACCGTCAACTTAACCATTTAATTAAGCTAGTATATAATATTAATATAAAAATATATAGGTCTAGTGATGTATAAG
>NZ_JSWE01000026.1 GCF_000815465.1 Candidatus Jidaibacter acanthamoeba
ACCTAACAATATTATGTGATTACCTCAATGCCAGGCGTCATGAAGTAAAAGCATATTTAAGGGGACAATTATCCCCAAGTCGCCGGGAAGAGCTTAATAAAGAAATTCATAAATTAGGTATAATTTTATAAGAAATACTAGGCTTGCAGCTCATTCGCAAATAATCCTGGAAAATAAAATTATAGAATCACTTATTTCTGGACAAAAAATTTATAAAATCATTTAATCCTGGCCAAACTGTTTTTCTAGTCGCAATTAATTCTGGACAACATTTGCTCTTGATTGCTGGAATTTGTATTTATAAAATCAAGCCGTTACAGTTAATGAATAAAGATAGATTAAATGTATAGTGTTTTATATGCTGTGCATAAACAAAAACTTTCTACACCTAACTTTTTTAGTTAAGGGCTCCAACAACAGATCTGTTCTTCCTATGCAACCCCTAAGCCTTCTTTATCTAACTCTTTCCTTTGTTGCTCTGCCTGGATTTTTGCTACCCAAGAATCTATCTTACTTCTGGAAGGATTTACAATAAGCTTATTAGAAGGTTTGTCCGGAAAAACATAATTTACGATTTCATCTTTCAATTCTTCAGGTAAAACATTGCTTTCCATCATACGACTATTATAAATGGATCCAAATTGTTCATAATTAGGGGGCTCATTGATGGCTTTTGCAAAACAGTAAACTAGCATATCGCGTAGCTTAGGTATTCTATTCTGGTAAGAAATCACTCGTGTAAGCAAACTCTTAATACTCTCATCGCTTGTTAAATCTATAGCAGTTTTACCATCATTACTTACTTGATGAATATTCGCATTATTTTTTATCAAGGTAATCGCTACATCAAAGTGGCCTTTTAAAGCAGCAAACATTAATGCTGAATAACCGGTATTACTTTTTTTATTAATATTTGCTCCATTCTCGAGAAGAGCTGCTACTACTTCTTTGTGCCCATTTTGAGAGGCAAACATTAATGCTGACTCCCCTTTAACTTCTCTATCCACGCTTGCTCCATTTTCGAGAAGAACTTCTACTGTTTCTTTGTGCCCATTTAGAGAGGCAGCCATTAATGCTGTATACCCTCCAATTCCTCTATCCACGTTTGCTTTATATTTAAGAAGAATTTCTACTGTTTCTTTATGGCCGTTTCGGGCAGCAGTAATTAATGGGGTAGCACCATTATTATTCTTCTCATCAACGTTAGCACCACTATTTAAAAGTATTTCTACTACTTCTTTATGCCCATTTTCAGCAGCAAACATTAATGCTGTATTGCCACCGTTATTATTTTTCTCATCAATGTTAGCTCCCCTATTTAAAAGCATTTCTACTATCTCTGTATGTCCATAGTGAGCAGCAAACATTAATGCTGTGTTACCAATATTATCTTTTTCATCAATATTAGCATTCTTATTTAAAAGTATTTCTACTATTTCGTGATACCCCTTTCGAGCAGCAGTAATCAATGGGGTAGCACCATTATTATTCTTCTCTTCAACGTTAGCACCTCTATTTAAAAGTATTTCTATTATTCCTTGATGGCCATGTTCAGCAGCAAACATTAATGCCGTAACCCCATAAGTACCCTTCTCATTAATGTTAGCTCCCCTATTTAAAAGCATTTCTACTATCTCTGTATGTCCCTTGTAGGCAGCAAACATTAATGCTGTGGTGCCACCATTATTATCTTTTTTATTAATGTTAGCACTCTTATTTAAAAGTGCTTCTACTACTTCTTTATACCCTTTGTAGGCAGAATTTGTTAATGCTGTAAAACCGCCATTATTCTTCTCTTCAATATTAGCACCCCTATTTAACAGTATTTCTACTATTCCATTATACCCAAATTCAGCAGCAAGTATTAATGCTGTATTATTATCATTATCTTTCTCGTTAATGCTAGCTCCATTTATGAGAAGAATTTCTACTATTTCTTGATGGCCATGTTCAGCAGCGAACATTAATGCTGTAGTCCCATAAGCACCCTTCTCATTAATGTTAGCTCCCCTATTTAAAAGCATTTCCACTATCTCTTTATGCCCCTTATAGGCAGCAAATATTAATGCTGTTGAACCCTTGTTACTTTTCTTATCAATACTAGCTCTGTTCTTTAAAAGTATTTCTACTGCTTCTTTATTCCCATTTTGAGCAGCAACCATTAATGGTGTTGTACCTTCCTGGGTTTTTGTATTTAAATTAGCGCCGGCGCTAATTATTTCATCTATTGGGTTGCCTTCTTCTACTAAAGCTATTAATTTGCTGTTCTTTTCATCCTGGCTTAATTCCAAGAATGCATTTAACCCTTCTTTCATTTTTATCCTTAATTATATGCTTGTACAAAATCTAAATATGGTTAGCTTATGAATTACTGTTTTTATTTACTGAAATAATACAATTACTTAGATATTGCTAGTTAATTTTAATTAAGAGATCATTTATATGTAAATGGATCTAAAGTAAATAAATATAGTGAGATCCCAAATTTTTAGCTTATGTGCATTGTAGCTTAATTATTATTTGAGCAGCGAATCCATTGAAAGCATTATACTTGTTTATAAGGAAGGTGTGTGGCCTTCTGCACTCACTCAAGAAGACTTAGTAGCAGCAAGAGCATTACTACGTGATCCTAAGATTACAGTTGAAGATGCTGAAAGGCGTTTTTGCAAATATCCCCTGCTACTTTTTATCGCCACTTACCCGGAGGAAAGAGTTCTGTTAATGAATATCCATATTCTTATTAAAGTAATACTAATTCCATAAATATTAATAATGCTCATTTAAATCACAAAGTATTATATAAATTATTAAATAAAGGTAGCATATTGATAGAAATAACAATTGCTTTTATTTAATGATACTGATAGCAAGTAAGTTAACATTTAAACGAAGTGTAAAATAACATGGAAGCCATAGAGACATTAAAGCAAGAAGAATTGAATACAATGTTTGGTATTAATAAGAAATACTTACTGTATGTTATAGCTTTCGCACTCATATTATATGCATGCTATGAAAAAATATATTGCTATGTTCTTAGTTTTGATATTCGCCATCTTCCTTATAGTTTTTCAGATATGATAAGCCCTACATTAGGTTTTGCAGGGGCTATAATTGGTGCTTTCCATCTTAATACGTTTATGGAATATATAACCGTTAAGTCTAACCAACCTAAGGTTGTTAAATATGCTATTAAGTACTGGCCGTTATCTCTTATAGCTGTTTATACTTTATATCCTAAGTTCATTAATGAGCTAATCCTCAATATACCGGCTGTGCTTGTTTTTATCTCCTATTGGATCTTAAGTGCTGTTTTCTCTGAATTTAAGAAAGGAAGTAAGAGTGGAGTAATGAGAAGTGAGGGAGTTAATTTATTGACAAGTTGTGTGCTAATGGTCTTACCGGTTATCATTTATGCGTACACTAATGCAATAATCGACATAAAAGGGCTTAGATTGTCTCCATTAGACATAAGTTTTGAAGACCTAGGTAATAGTAGAATTGTTAGAGTACTTGAAAAAGGTATGATAGTTGCAGACAAGACAACAAATGAACTTAAGTACGAGCATTTCCAAAAGAGAAAGTAAACATTAGTAGGAGGAGGTAAGCTCTGAAACTAGACCTAAGGATTTGGAAGTGGAGAAGTGATAGTATGTACTATACGGTAAGGCTACAGCAAAACCTGTTTAACGAATGGACAATAATAAAGTCATGGGGAGGATTACAGAATAATTTAGGTAATCTGACCATACAGACTTTCAATCATATGGATGATGCAACCAAAGAAATAGAAAATATTGGAAAAAGAAGGGTGAGTAGACACTATAAAACAGTATAACTCTCTGCAACATATCTCTTGTAATACTTTATATATCTTAATAATAATTGAACTATTATATTTATATTTCAATTAAAACCTCATAATTTATCAATGTATACAAGAAAAACGAATTTATACTTGGGTGGTTCCATGGTATGATTATGTGTAAATCAAATATTGAAAAGTAGAAATGAGAAAAAGTCATCAAGGTAATAAGCATTCTTCAGGGAATAGATCTCATAGAGGAGAAGGAGATCAAACTTATAAAAGAACTCAACATGAACAACCAAAGGAATATAGAAGACTAGATTCAATTGCACGCCTTATCTGTGGTGAAGAAAAATGTGCAGCTGTAAGTTTATATGAGGGAAAGCTACTTGTAGCTAGTAATAGAGGAACTAATACTAGCTTAGTACAAAACTATATGAAATTCTTTCAACACATTGTGAGAAATAATCTTTCATATAATGATGCTTGGAAAGCTAAAAATATGGTTCAATGGAGAAAAGAACTAAGAAGTAAATCAATTTATGAACAATATCAAGGTCATGAAAGCCCAATAATGAATGAAATTAAATTTTTAAACTTAAATTTAAAAGAAACTAATGATAAATTATTAATTATAACGAGTGAATTAGATAAGATAAAGAAAGAATTACTTAAAGTTGATCGAAAATATAATGAATATAAAAAGGCGTATGATAGTAGGCAAGATTTTAAGCAAGCTATAACAATGTCAAAAGCAAAAGATGCTCAAACATTACGTGATAAAACAAAAGATGCTCAAACATTACGTGATAAAACAAAAGAAGTGAAAGATAAAGAAAGAGAAATATTAAAACTTTTAGGCATAGACAATAAAGCAAAACTTAAAAAGGCTTTAGAGGAATATCCATGTCCAAATACAAACGTTCTTATACTAAAAAAGATCGAAAATATAAGAAAAAGTATAGCTGATAAAGAATTAGAGATTCAACGACTTCAAAATAAAGAGATAAAATTGAAAGAAGATAAAGACAATAAATTGAGGAAAGTATCTGAAAAAATGTTTCGTGATATTTCTAAGGTTATTTGTTTTTTAACAAACGAAAATACAATTAATATTCCTTTGCGGGAAGCACTAATGAAAGGTTACATAGATATAAATATAGATCTAAAAGGTAAACCCAGTATTCCTGACGGTACTCATGCAGAAATGAGAATATTACAATATATTAATGATTCAACAAGAAATTTATTAAATCAAAACACAGCTATTTATATAGGTATTTCGAAACTATGTTGTCGAGATTGTGCAAATATTGTCCAACAGATGAATGAAAAAAGTAAAGGTATAGTTACAGAGGTAGATAATAAACCTATTAAACAAGTTGTTGAAACAAGAGGGTTCCATAATAACCAATATCCATGGCCAGAACCTCCCTTTGTTAAAAAAAATGATTTTAGATTGTTAAACAAGGCAGAAAAAAAAATTGGTAAAGCAAAAGAAATGCATTCAGATTCAGAATCCTCCGCTATGAAAACTGAAGAAAGCAACTTAGAATACCTAGAACCACTATCTCCTGAAAGAAGGTTAAACCATCATTCAAGTGCTCCGAGTGATGAGAATATAATAACACCTTCTTTTGCAAGTAGGGTGGGAAATCATTCCACTCAAGCAAGAGCTTATAGTACACAAACGAGTAGAGGAAATAAATCTCAGCAAGGTAGTAAAGCAGAACATATTAGAAAAACACAGAATCAAGCTTCAACTCATAAAGGAAGTCGAGGTCATTAATTTATCATGATATTATCTTTGAAGGAAGATGTTAGATAGAATATTTTAAAGTAGTTATGTATTTAACATATGCATAAATCCGTAAATAAGGAGTAGAACATTGCTTTACCTGCGGTGTTCTACTTTTATCAAATAGGTTTTTTAAAACTCCAAAAATATAAGTATTATAGTTTTATCTTAATTATTTGGGGCTTTAGGCATAAGAGCTATTCCAAGGGGGTTATTTACTTTGATAATGACTTGAGCAAGTGAATCATCCATACAGGACTGTATAATATCGAGCTCACCTATGAAGATAGCTTTTTTGTCTTTATGTAGTAGTGGTTTATAAAAATCTAATAAGCTTTCATCGGTAATATGAATTTTAAACCATCTAGGTTCGAATATCTCTTCTCCTGTGTCAGGGTCATACCCTACAGCTTTATTTACGGTTATGGTAGCAACACCGTATACTTTCCCGTTTAGATCATTA
Source organism: Candidatus Jidaibacter acanthamoeba (assembly GCF_000815465.1). Lineage (NCBI taxonomy): Bacteria > Pseudomonadati > Pseudomonadota > Alphaproteobacteria > Rickettsiales > Candidatus Midichloriaceae > Candidatus Jidaibacter > Candidatus Jidaibacter acanthamoebae. The sequence continues at coordinate 6,070 of NZ_JSWE01000026.1, forward strand.
TGTATTTCCAGGTCTTTTGCCATTGTGCCATAGATCTGTGCTTGTGCGGAATCTTTCATAAACGCTCCATTAAATATTTAATAACTATTAGTTATAGTTATCGGTTAAATAGCTTGAATTTTAGTGGAGGTTTGATAGACTGAACTTGGTTGTTTAAGGGGTCTATCAGACCTCACATATAAAAAGAGTAGTTAGTTAGTACTAGCTGCTCTTTTTTGTTATTATATAGCTTCATAAACTATTATGCAAGTAAAAGTATAATATTATGTAGAATATATTCTACATGTAGTTATCTTAATATGTTACTTTTATTTCTTAATCTACTTTGAAATATAGACATTTCCTAATACAGCTGCTAGTTTACAAACTATAAAAAGTAATATGAATATTATAATATTAGAATGAATGAAATTGGGGAGATTGTACGTAAAATACTATTTTTCAAAAAAATAAGTACAGTTGATCTTGCTAAAAGCATTGGGTTACCACGAAAAATAATAGATAATGTAATTTATAGAAACGTTAAAAAGAAAGAAACCGTTGAAAAAATCTCTGCTGCCCTAGGGGTAGATTTATTTGAATATATTAATAAAAAAAGCCCGACATCTATATTAAATAATTCAGAACTAAATACTCAAATATTTAAAAAAGCTTCTGATATAGTTTTTAAAGTAATTGAGGATACAAATATAGCTTCTTCAAAAGATGAAATTAATACTTTAACTGCTATATTATACAAATTCTTGCTAGAAAATAAGGAAGCATCAGACGAAATTGCCAAAGCTTTTTGCCAAGGGATGATAGAACACGCATTAAACAACTTTATGATGACTCAGAAAATAAGCTAAGTTTGCTTCTTAGATAAATATTGTAATGTTTCTGTTTAAATCCTGCTATAAATCTTTATCATAACTTAACTTGATTAGCGTACATATATCATTTAGCCTTCTATTGTATAGTTAATATACATATTATGAGGCATATATGAATAATGTTATACACAATAGAAAGACGGAACTTAAGCTTCTAATTAACTCAAACATTATTGAGCTCACCTGGGGAAAGGATAAGAGTGATAATATTAATTGTGTGATTCATATACCTAGTTACCATTGGAATGTAAGATTAACTCTTGATTAATATGTGCCTTTCTGATTAATAGACATCATTACCAATCTTCAACTATAATTTCAGTTTTTATATTGTTTTTCCCCTAAATATATTAGCTACTTCTTCTTTAATGCTCTTATTGCTTGGTCGTACTTGTAATTTTGTATAACAAAACTTTCTTGATTTAGCTCATAATCCGCCTGTATTTCATCTAAAGAAGGTATTTTGTTTTCTAACTCCTTATATCTTTCCCAAGGTGTTTTACCTTGTAAAGCGCTATGTGATCTTTGTTTATTATAATATTCTTCCCATACTTTAAGTTTATCCGGGAGATCACTAGCTGTATAGGCTTGATTTTATAAACACAAATTCCAGCAATCAAGTACAAATTTTTTCCAGAATTAATTGCGACTAGAAAAACAGTTTGACCGGGGTTAATTGATTTCATAAATTTTCTGTCCATAAATAAATGATTCTATAATTTTATTTTCCAGAATTAATTGCAACTATAGGTTGGAGAGTAAATTTAGTATAAAGGCAGGAATAAAATGTATGGTTAATTAGATGAAAATGAGCATATTAAATTTATGAGACTTTAAACAAAAGTCATTGATAAAAAAATATAAATCCATATAGAATAAGAGCTAATTTTAGGTTTTTATAAAAACGGGCTAAAAAAGCTATTATGTATGTACTTAATAAGACAATAGCTTACTTGAGAGTATCAACGATTGATCAAGACCTTGATAAGAACCGTGCTGCAATTTTAAACCTAGCTAATGAGAAAGGTCTCGGACAAGTACAGTTTATAGAAGAGAAAGCTTCCGGCAAAACACCATGGCGCGAAAGNAAAATAGCAGAAATATTAGAGAGCATGCANAGTGATAGTAATATAATAGTCAGTGAGCTTTCCAGGCTAGGGCGTAGTATGTTGGAATGCATGGAAATATTATCAATAGCTTTTCAGAAAGGAATTAATGTCTACGCAGTTAAAGGTAATTGGCAGCTAGATAAAAGTATCCAAAGTAAGATTATGGCTATGGCACTAGCAATGGCAGCAGAAATAGAAAGAGACNTTATTTCCAAACGTACCACTGAAGCACTACGAGTAAAAAAAGCTGCNGGTATAAAACTTGGCAGACCTATTGGCCCTGGAAAAAGTAAGTTAGATGACTATAAGGTAGANATTGAAGCTTTATTGAAGAATGGGTCAACAAAGAAATTTATAGCCGCCCGCTATAAAACAACNCCGGCTAATCTTCATAATTGGTTNAGAAAAAATGGGCTTGATAAAATAGCATATGCTCTTGAAGGAGATATTCCTCAATGACAAGATGTGTGCCGGCAGATGCATTGATTATGTTATACAACAGATTATCTGCTCTAGCACCACGTAACCCACAGCGCAAGTTAGTCATAAAAGAAGCAGCTGAATTTTATAATGTTTCACCCGCTACACTATACCGCGCATTACATAAATATAAGAAGCCNAAAACAATTTATAGGGCAGATTATAATCGACCTAGACTCATTAGCCAAAGTGAAATGAGGAATTATTGTGAACTTATAGCTGCCTTAAGAGTTAGGACTACAAATAAGAAGGGTAGACGACTTTCTATAAAAGAATGTATCCGTCTTTTAGAAACCTATGGAGTTGAAACAAAAGGAGTATTAGTAAAAGCACCCCAAGGTTTATTAAAAAAATCAACAGTAAGCAATTATCTCAAACGTTTCGGGTTAGATTGCTTATCACTAAATGTACAACCACCTATAGTACGATTNCAAGCAGTAAACAGTAATGATTGTTGGCATTTTGATTTCAGTCCTTCAGATTTTAANCATCTTCCTGCTGAGAAAAATGAAGATAATTTAGAAAGAACACCTACATTAATGCTAGCTAGTGTTGTTGATGACCGTAGTGGAGTAACATATCAAGAATATCATTATATTTATGGTGAANATATTATCACTGCTTTAAAGTTTTTATATAATGCTATGGCAGCAAAGAAACACCCGGGNTTTCCTTTTCAAGGGATACCTAAAACATTTTATATGGATAACGGGCCGGTTGCAAAAAGCCTAGTGTTTAAGAGAGTCATGGCATACCTTAATGTAGAAATTAGAACTCATTTACCTGATGGTAAAGATGGCCGTCGTAAAACTGCTAGGTCCAAAGGAAAAGTTGAGCGCCCATTTCGTACGGTAAAAGAATCTCTAGAAACTTTATATCATTTACATCCTCCCCAGAANCTTTTAGAAGCTAATGAATGGTTACGCCATTATTTGGAAAGATATAACCAGGAGAANCACCGACAGGAAGAGCACTCNCGCTTAGAAGATTGGAAACGTAATTTACCACCTGAAGGATTTAGAGCAATGTGTGATTGGCAGCAATTTTCTGCCTTGGCTCGAGAACCTGAAACAAGGAAAGTAGGAAGTGATGCATGTGTTGTTGTTAATGGAGTGAAGTATCAGTTAACACATGAACTTGCAGGAGTAAAAGTTACTTTACTATGGGGTCTCTTCAATAATGAATTACACGTTGAATATGAAGGCAAATCTTATGGACCATTCTATCCTGCTGATGGACCAATTNCTTTCGGTCGATATCGTACTTTTAAGAAAAGTAAGAAGGAAGAGCGCGCTGATCATATAGAACTCTTAGCAAAAAATATTTCTATACCNCGTGCTGCCTTATCAGGCGGCTCTACAATAACCGATACTATGCTTAATACTTCGGGACTTGTTGAAGATAAGCAAGCATCAATACCATTTGAGCTGGAACATTCCCTAAGCCAAACATCATTTAAAGATGCTATAGAAGCTAAAGCTGCAATATCACGTTGGCTTGGTTATCCCTTAGGACGTTTATTGCCTGAGCAGATGGCTAGAATTGAGGCAATTATTTTAGAAAGCTTAGATAAACAGCTTGTAATGACACAAGTGAAGCAACTATTTGAGATAAAACCTATATTTACCAGGAAGGAGAACTAATGGATATTGAAAGCATGAAGTATTATGGTTTAACTAAAGAAATTGATAAAGCAGAATATTTTGAAACTGATACCTACCAAAGTATGCTAAGCAATATTAAACATGCAATAAAATCAGGAGGGCTTATCGCATTAACCGGCATAGTTGGTATAGGTAANACTGTTACTTTAAGACGCTTACAGCAAGCAATTAGAGATGAAAATAAAATTTTAGTTTCTAAATCTCTGGCTACAGATAAACGTAATGTCACAATTAATACTTTATATACAGCTTTATTTGCAGATATAGCAACAAAGAAAGACGGTAAGTTGCCTACACAAGCTGAAAAAAGGGAGCGTAAGCTACAATCCCTTATCAAGGAGTTAAATAAGCCTATTGCCTTATTTATTGATGAAGCTCATGATTTACATCCACGCACTTTAGTGAGTTTAAAACATCTTATTGAGACTGTGCAAGATGTAAACGGCACTTTAGCCGTAATAGTTTTAGGTCACCCTAAATTAGCAAACGATCTACGCAATCCTGTACTAGAAGAAGT
>NZ_JSWE01000027.1 GCF_000815465.1 Candidatus Jidaibacter acanthamoeba
TGATAACCTTTTAAACTAAGCTTTTTATTACAACAACTACAAATTTTTTCAGCAGCAATATACCGTTTGATTTGATGACTAATCATACTTTTTTGTACTCCGGAGGTTATTAATTTTGCTTCCTTCAAACTTAAACCCAGGCTTGCAGGGGATATATCATCAATTCTATGAAAACAAGCAATTTCTTCTGTAATAACTTCTTCTTCCGTTTCAAATATAAGTTGAATTTTACATCTCATATAGTAGCCTCCTGATCTTTAGTTAAAAGATATTCTCTTAATTCTTCATTGATTCTTTGCTTATTTACCTTTTCTCTATTAATCCAATACTCTAAATCTTCTATCACTTGCTCAAAATGATTGTGGCTTGCTTTACCGGATTGATATTTTTCTAAAATTGCTCTAAGCTTGCTATATAT
>NZ_JSWE01000028.1 GCF_000815465.1 Candidatus Jidaibacter acanthamoeba
CTTATACATCACTAGACCTATATATTTTTATATTAATATTATATACTAGCTTAATAAATGGTTAAGTTGACGGTACCAGCAACCCTGCTTAATAACCGCTCTTTACCCCATTTACTAAGTATCATGAATAATCTTCATGAGAAGGGAATAGCATTCCGTTCTATCACTGAGCAAATGGATACCACCACACTGCATGGTGAACTTTTGTTTCAATTATTTGGTTCATTAGCCCGGTATGAAAGAGCATTAACCGGGGAAAGAGTTATAGCAGGTCTTGAGTCCGCAAAGAGACGCGGTCGAATTGGAGGTAGACCAAGAGTTATTGATGAAGAAAAGATGGAAGCTATTTTGGATGACTTAAAATCAGGAGTTAGCAAAGCCTCAATTTGTAGAACTTTTGGAATAAAGCCATCCACATTATATGATGCGCTTAATCGTAACGATTATTCATTATAATGCATTAATGAGACTTATAACTTACCGTATGCTAAGAATTCGCAATTATCTTAAATATATGTAAAATATTAACATTATTGACTTTTATCTTGCATTCTATTATATATAATGGCCTAAGATAGATTTTTAATAAACACTTTATGCCAAGGATAAACAATAACATTATAATTTCTGACATATCAGCTATATATACATATCCAGGTAGTTTTATACCAAGTCTTTCAGTTGCTTTTAAAACAGCAAGTGGGGAAGAACAAAAAATATTTGAAGAAACACAAATAGTTGAGTTTCTAAATTCCACAACTGATATAAAAAATGGTGGTAAAAATCGCACAATTAGTTCCGACTTAGAAGATATAATTATAAGTCATACAGGTGTTGTATTTTTAAAAGATGGTCAATATCATTATAAAGAACCAATACGTAAACAAAAGCTTAAAACAAAGCCCTTTTTTAATAAGCAACCACCCTGGTGGCAAGATGATAGTAATTTTGATAAAATTGTTGAGTTTGCCAGCACTATCTTGAGTACCTTTCCAAGCTCACGGATTTTCTCTCTGGGCCAAAGTCCTGCATGGATAGTAAAAGCGTCCGAAATGCTAGCAAAGGCACGTAGTGAAAAAGGTGAATTTGGGTATATTCCTTTTTCTGGTAGCTTTTTAGATCGTCAAAAAGAATTTAGCGGAAATTTTTACATAGGGGATAGGCCATTTCCTAATACTGAACTTCAAGAAAATTATAGAAAATATTTGCAAGGCATAGGTTTATCCCCTCAAGAAATTATTATTCGAGCTAAGGAAGGTAGTAAAACAACTATCCTTGAATATACTAATACAGGCGTGAGTGTTGCTTCCTTTGCCTTAATACTATTTAGCTGGGCAAAAGAGGAAAAAATTGAGCAAGAACTCATGGCATCACTAGATATAGTGACTTTCGCACGAAATACTTTGCCCCCTGTTACAGTTTTAAATATTAGCCCATTATTCATGAGTATAAGTTGTACTAATTTATATGCAGAAAATGCATTATTAGTTTCCTTGGCAAATGGCGTTGACACTGGTGCTAATTCAGATAGAATTGTACCACATTATAGCCAGTCATTATGGAATTTACCTCCTGCTCCGGTGGTGGAGAATATAGAACATGTGAAGACACTGTCAGATAAGCTGCAACAGTCAGTTATAAAAAAAATTCTAACGGAAGCCTCTTTGACGCATTTTCAATTAGATTGTCGCGAGATAACATCCCCTGAAATGTTTAAAAGAAGACATGACAAGGATAAAAATAATTCTTACCTTGGTTTATAGCTGCTTTAGTATTTAGTTGTTATTTATTTTTATAATTCTTAAAATTAACCTGCTATTAAGACATCTATTCACATTATATTCTAATTACATTTATTCTATGCTCTCAAGCTTAGTATATTGCATTTCTATCGTGATCCCTAAAAGGAAGTAATGGTGCCGGTGATGTGAGAGTATGGGGGAGAGGGTAAAAAATATTGCCGGAGAAGAATTATATATATTTGATAAAATAGGAAAACATAAATGAAGATTAAAAATCAGTAAAAATAATTTCATACTATTAATTAAGTTATATTTAAATTTTGTAAGTATAAGAAATGATCCTTTTTGAGAGGAAAGTTTAATCCATGTAAATTTGTCGTATTAATAACTAATTAAGCTCTCAAAACTATTTCTTTAAATTAAGCTTCTCAAAATGTACTATAAAGGTGAGTTTTGAGAGGAAATAATGCTTATAGGATATGCAAGGGTCTCAACCCAAGAACAAATTTAGATTTACAGCTAAATGCT
>NZ_JSWE01000029.1 GCF_000815465.1 Candidatus Jidaibacter acanthamoeba
GAGGTTTTAGCTGATGGAGGTTATGATGGTAACAACACTTACGGATTCTTAGAAAATCAAAATATTAAACCGACAATTCCACCCCCTAAAAATGCTAAAAAGGCTACAGAAAAACATAGGTCTGATACAATAAACTATATAAGAGAAAAAGGATACCATGCTTGGTATAATAAAAATAAATACGGAAGGAGAGAAATTGTAGAGAATACCATTTGCCGATATAAAAGCATTATAGGTGCGAAACTAAGATCTAGAAAATGGGACAATCAA
>NZ_JSWE01000030.1 GCF_000815465.1 Candidatus Jidaibacter acanthamoeba
CTATTATTTAACTCCCCTTTTTTACTTTTAGGGTTTTGTTCAAGCACTATACTTGTTACTGCAAGCTCTAATGCTCTATCTCCTAAAAACTCTAAACGCTCATTAGTTTTTTGATGCTGCTGTTGGGACGACTTTGTACTATTTGCTACTGTTTTTGTTAATGCCTCTATTAACAAAGCTTTATCTTTAAATTTATATTTTAGCTCTCTTTCCAAGATGCTATACTTTTCAGGCCCTATAAAATCACTGGTATTTCTGGTCGCTTTCATAATTATTACACCTTGCTAAAATTAAATTTAATTAATCTAGCTTTAATAAATAATACATATTAATTATTTTATAAAATTATTTATTGGATAATAAGCAAACTACCTCGCCTCTATCCAACAACTTGACAATACCAACCTAATACACCTTGTATCCAGGGTTTTTTCTTTTCATGTATATATAAAAGATAATAAAGTTGTAAACTTTCTTTATCGTAACTTAACATAACATAACTTTTGCACTACTTAATATTTTGATATCAGTCTTCTTTCTAAGGAAATAATAAATATGCAATTCAATTCGCCACCTAGTGTGAAGAGCAATTATACAATTTAAAAACTAAAACCTATAAAGCAAGATGTTTGAAAAATATATAGACTGCCTTAAGAAAGAAATTCTCAGCGATAATATACAAATAAAAGAGATATTTTTTATTTTATTAAAAGCTGGAAGGATAGATATAATAAAATCCCTCCCTTCCTGGCAAGATACAATAAAACCAATATCTGCTGAGGAATTATTTGATAATGCTGCCTTGGCTATAGCACAAGATGATAATAAACTACATGTAATTAAATTTTTAATTGAAGAGTGTGAATACGACTTTAGAGAAATTGTTGATTCAGACAATATTAACTTAATGCTAAAAGCTGCTAAAAATAATGCTACTAATATTGTTAAATATTTATTAGATATTGGGTTTAACCCGAACTCTCAAGCACCATCAGGATCCACTTGCCTTCATTTTGCTGCAATGAATGATAATAAAGAATTAATTTCTTACCTAGTAAATAGAGGGGCTAATTTAAATGCTCCAAACAATATGAAGCATAGTCCACTAATTAGCGCTGCACATGCAGCAAGTTACGTTGCAATGATAGAGCTTTTGAGGCTAGGAGCAGATAATAAAATAACAGTTTATGGGTTAAATTGCTTTCAGCTCTTTAATATGGCAAGGAATGGAGAAACGCTTCTTATAAAATGCACTGATACATCCAAGGAACCACAAGGAATATTCGAGGTAGCTGAAGCACAATCTGCATATTTTGAAATAATTTTTAGCAACACTCCATCACATAAGAAGCTTCAAACAGCAATTAGACAGATTGAGAAAGCTATAAATAACGGTCAAGAAATTTCGATAAGCGAACCAACTTACCTTGCTTTAGTATATGGCTATACTGTTATAAATTCTTTTAACCCTAAGCTTGTAACAAATTATCTAAAAAGCTTACTTACTAAGCATAAGAATTTACCAGCAGAATTTTTTATAACAAGTTACCTAAACATAGGCCATAAGTTAAAAAATATAGGAGAATTTGATAAAATCAAACCACTTATTAATGGCGCAACTGAGCTAATAAACTATATAAAAACAAAACAAGTTAAACAGCTTTCATTAAGTGTATTATATTATGAACTAGCAAAATTAAATCAAATATTTGGGTTTTCTGAGGAGGCAATCCAAGCTTACCAGCTAGCCATCAAATATTACTCACCTAGTGATGAAAAGAATTTACTTGGAGAAGTTTATTATGGGCTAGGAATATCGCATTACTATATGCTTAATGAAAATAGTTCTTATAAAAACTATAAGTTAGCATACTCTTATAATAAAAATAGCTTCAAAATTTTTAATGCTTATATTAGTTGCTTAACGATAAGAGAAGAATATGATAAAGCTCTAAAAGTAATAAAAGCATCTAATCTTCCATATACTGAGCTTTATATAATTTATATCAAATTTTTAAAAGGTGATATAAAAGCAAAACTAGCTTTAGAACGAATTAATGCTGAAAAGTACCAAAATAATCAAGATATATATGAGTTTGCACTAGCCATTGAATCGAAATGTTACCATACTTTAGGTGACAATAAGTTAGCATTCTTAAAGATGAAAGAATCTGAAAGATTAAATGCACAAGTATACACAAGTGCAGGCGAAGTTTTCCAATTCCTATGCAATACTTTAGAATATAAATGCGAAGAAGAAGGATTAAACTTTTTAGAAAGCTTTAAAAAAACTTCGCCTTATGAGTACCAAAATAGTACCCTAATTATAATTGTAGAAGCCCTTATATATATTAATATTAATAACACTGATCAAGCTATTCAGTTAATTAATCAACTTTCTATATTAAATAATAAAGCTCTTAATAGTCATTTACTTTTCAATCTATACCTTAACTTAACCTGCTTGATTATTGAACAAGAAGATTCACAAAAATACGAGCTTGCACAAGTCTATTTAGAAAGAATTTTAAAAATCGATCCATCAAATGAACAGGCTATTTTCTATAAAACATTAATCCTATCATTTACAGGGAAAGCCGAACAAGCAAATCAAGTTCTTAATGAAATAGACCAAAATACCATCTCATATATTGCTGAAAGTGAAGATCTCATAAAGACAAAAGCAGAAGAGATTAAGAAAGAGAAAGAGGAGGAGGAAGAGAAACTTGAAAACACAGAGCAAGAGATTGTTAAAGCTGAAGATTTCGACCCAATAAAAATACATGCTTACTTTCAAAGACAGAAAAAACAAGTACTCGTAAATGCAATTAATGCTATTAAGAAAGAGGCTAAACCTCTAACATCATGGCATATAGCTTCTACCACTTATAATGAAGGTCGGGAAGATATAAAGCATATATCCTCTAATTTATTTAGTGACTACTATGCTTTGATTAACGCAAAAGTAGGTAATAAACTAGATAATATAACTTTGCAACGCTGCTATAACGCATTAGAAAAAGGAATATGTTTCAGAAAAACTGGCCAAAATGGGATAAAGTTTATTGATGGCGGAATTGAGCTAAAAATCAGCGAAGATATAAGGTTGTTTACTTCCCGTATCTATGAAAATGAAGATGGTAAAAAACTTATTATATTTGATAGTATTGAAAATCATGACTCAGTTAAAAAAGTAAGTTCACCAGGCTTAAGAATTGCTATAGAAAAAGTTCCTAACCAGGATATTGGTAAAAATATTATTGATGCTGATAATAATATTGAGCCGTTAGCTAGGCCAACTAGCTTTGTAGAGAGAATCTTAGATAGAAAAAATTTGGAAGCTTATAGAGCATAGGAAATATTTTAATCAGCGGGCGCATGATACGCTTCATATTCCATTTGAAGTATTAGGGGCTCTAAGCGTAAACCTTGTATGTTGAAAGTAAACCTACTAATTGGTAAGCTTCTAGTTAGCAGGGGGAAAAGGTGAGTCTGCCGTAAACCTAGGGCACAAAGCCTGTATCTGAGACATGTCCCCTTTTCCCACAGGTTATGAAGCTGGGCAGTATCTTAGAGAACCTCATGTGGTGATTCAGTATTTACAAGGATAGCTCGTACCAAAAATAACCCTTTAAAGAAGAGGATTGTATGAGTGTTATAATAGTTGGAGTCGACATATCAAAGCTTAAATTGGCTGTGTTGCGAGAACTAGAGAAGGAATGTTTGTAAGCACCCGAATTTATAAAGCGCTTTAGATATGGTATGAAGGAATAGGTAAGTTAAATTGCCTCTCAATAAAGTATTTAATATTTATAGCTGAGCTCTTATGTAAGTGATAAAGTTGCCGAGGATGTTCAAGGAAATGTGTCAAAGAAGAGATTAGATAATTTTTTAGAGATAAGAAGTAATCGAAAAGAAAATAAAGAAGTAAGTAAATAAGATAAAAATTAGTTACTTCTAAAAATAAAGGAGACTTTGCCATGAAAGAGCAGACGAATATTGTCATAAATGATGAAATGAGTAAGATAGCCGAGAAAGTAAGCTCACTGCCATCATTACAAAATGAAGCATTGGGAGAAATAATCAAAGGGCTGTATATGGGTAAGCCTCTACTTGGTGAGGGAGAGGGTTACTGACCAAGCTGATAAAGGATTTAACAGAGATTTCTTTGAAGGGGGAAATGGAGGCGCATTTAAACGAGGATAGCCTTGAAGAAGGGAATAATCGACGTAACGGAATATCTAGGAAACAGGTCAGAACCGGAGGAGTAAGCTTCTTACTTGAGGTACCGAGAGAGACCGCAATAGTAGTTTTGAACCACAAATAATAAAGAAGAGACACTACATTAACTGAAGAGTTAGACAATAAGATATTAGCGATGTACGGATTAGGAACAAGCTATGATGGTATAGTGCAACCTTTACATGAGATGTACGGAATTGAGGTATCTGTTGCTTCGATATCTGCGGTTACCGATAAGCTTGTTCCTATGCTTATCGAGTGGAGAAGCAGGTTGCTTGAGCCTTTGTATACGGTAGTATTCTTAGATGCGACGTACTTTAAAGTTAAGCAGGATAATAAAGTAATGCCTAAAGTGGTATACAACATAATAGGAATAGACAACTATGGAAGAAAAGATATTTTAGGGTTTTATGCATGTGAATCCGAGAGTGCGCATTTTTGGTTAGGTATACTTAATGACCTGAAAGCAAGAGGAGTAGAAGATATACTTATAGCTTGTATAGACGGATTAAAAGGATTCCCTGAAGTGATCAATACAGCCTTCCCTGATACGGAAGTTCAACTTTGTGTCATTCACCAAATCTGCAACTCCTTAAAGCATGTTGCAAGTAAGAATCAAAAAGAATTTATGGTTGACTTGAAGTGTGTATACCAGGCTGAGACTAAGGATGTAGCAGAATATAACCTGCTAAGGCTGGAAGAAAAATGGGGAAGTATCCCATAGTAATTAAATCTTGGCAAAATAATTGGTATAATTTATCCACTTATTTTAAGTATTCTGCCCAAATAAGGAAGCTTATTTACACCACAAATCCTATTAAGGGCTTTCATCGAGGAATCAGGAAATGCACCAAAACCAAGGGTGCTTTTGCTAGTGAAAATGCATTGTTCAAGCTCATTTTCTGCGCTATTAAAAATATTACCGCTAAATGGAACCTGCTAATACAAAATTGGGCTTTGACCATTTCGCAATTATATATTTATTTTATATTTATTTCCCTGATAGAATAAAATTTTCCAGGTAACTAAATTATGACACATTTCAGTGAATATTCCCT
>NZ_JSWE01000031.1 GCF_000815465.1 Candidatus Jidaibacter acanthamoeba
TAGATCTAAACTATATGGACTTGTTGACATCGTTTTTCTTTTTTATTTACCTTATCTCGTACCATAATACAACATTATTTACTATATATGCTTTATATGTATATTTGTTTGACTATTTTGAGGTGGATTGGTTACGACAATATCTTCAATATCAAATCTAAAAGGGAAGCTTATATGCAATATTGATCTATTAATAATAGTTGATAAACTTATAGGAAGATCAAGGTAACCTATTAATTTGTTTTTTATATCACTTAGTCCAATAGATAGATTCATTATATTTAAATCTTTCTTCAAAATCTTTTGTTAGCGAGGTAGTAGTTATTGTGCAATACATACCTATGTTATCAACTAAGTCTTTACTATGCCAACTTATGCTTTCAATATTTAATTTCGGATTTTATAGTATTCTAAATAAAATGTAATTAGTATAAGTACCATGTATATAAAGCATAAAGCTAATATAGATGGTTTGTAGATCGGCTTTAATTACAGTTGATATACTTTATTAAATAGAGAGCTTTCATAGTTAAATCTAAAATTCCACCCTAATCTATTTATAAAATTTTTATAATTCATGTTGATATATATTAATACTTGCTTTATAAGTATATATACTTACTATGTTAATATAAACACTATTAGCAGCGTTAATATTTAAATATAATTAAAGATAGGTAAGTATGTTAAGTATAAGCTAACTGATTTAATTAAGTTTGTTGAAGATCAGGAAATGGGCAAAATGCACCTTTAGATTATTTGCAAGTATCATTTATTGACGCGTTTAGGCTAAAGCTCTTTTGATAAAAATTGAAAGAGCTTTTTACGTCTACCTTTAACCGCAGCTTACTGTTTCTTTACCGGTCTCTTTTTCTTCTTAAGTGCAGGGAAGGTTAGGATAAATTCAGTATACTTGCCTACTCTTGATTTACATTCAATATATCCTCCTAAGTCCTGCATTACCATTTTGCAGAAAGCAAGCCCGATACCCGTACCGCTTTTACTCTTGGTATAAAACTTATCAAATATATATGGTATATCTTCTTCTGCTATACCTTTACCGTCATCTCTAAAGTAAAGCTTATTATTTTCTGCTCTTATATTTATTTTTACGTTTCTGCCACCATACTTATATGAATTGTTAAGAAGGTTGAATAACATTTGCTTCATGAAATACATAGACCCGTAAAATTGGAAGTTATCTATGATTATAATCTTTATACCGTCTTGTTTTTGCTTTAAGAGCTCATATTCAGATATTGCCAGATCTATAAACTCTTCCATAAACAATTCTTTTTTATCATCAGAAATTACGGAACTCTTCATTGAAGTTAGTAAAGTATCAACGGTAGTAATTCCATGGGAACTTATTTTTTTCAATGTCTTCCCGGCATCTAAAATCATTTCTAATTCAGTTTCTTTAATTTTTAAAAGATAAAAGTCTCCTTGTTTCTGTTTATTATTGGTTGCTTCTTCCAGTAATGAGCCTAAGTGCCCTGCATACATATCCATAGTAGCCAATGGACTTTTTACCTCATGTGCCATAGCGCCACCGAACATATGCATGGTTTCTACTCGCTCTTCCTGTTCCTTTTCGCGTTTACGTAGGAAAAACAGGGTAGCGAATAAGAAGAATAAATAAATATAGGCTATACGGCCGGTAGTAGTGATCCCCTGGAATCCCTCTAAACTAAACCCGCTCTGCTTGAATAGAATAAATCCGCAAAGTGTGCCGATCGAATAGAGTAATAAAAATCTTCTCGCATCAACGAATAGGTAAAGTGAGAAGGCAGATAATATACCATTTACTACCCAGAAAGGGTCATTAAAGCCGATAAACAGCATATAACTTGAAACAAAGGGCAAACAAAAGGTAATTAAAAAATACCAATAGTAATGTAGATACTTTTCTATAAACCTTTTGCTTGCGATAAATTCTCTAAACAACAAAACCATGCAGAAAAAGTATCCGATGGTTATAAGGTAAGCAAATGTAACATGCCCCGGGCTTGAGGTGACATCCAGGCTATATAAGAAGTAATAAGAAAGAGTGAAAGTACAAAATTTTCTAATCTCTATTTTATGCTGCCCGGGGTTTACTGCAAGCAACTTAATGCTGGAGATTAGAAATTTATATATATTTCTTATTGGTTCAAAAATAGTATTTGCAATCCTATTTAGTAAGGATTTTCTAGTCATTTTAAGAGTGGGTTGTACTTGTATATGTCCTTTAGAAACTTGGTAATAGTGCATACCGAATAAGCCGATGGCACTCCCTATATCACCTAAAGTAATACTTATAATAGCAAATTCACCTGCAATAATTCGACCAAGCAAGGTAAAAGTGATAGCAATGATTACACTTGCTATAAATGATTTACTGTTAGATCGGAAACCTAAAAATCCTGCAATAGTAGGGATTGAAATCAAAGGCTCCCAAAAATTTGATACTAACCATATTAAAGCCAATATATTACTACTTAATTTAATAAGAGCTAAAGAGGATATGGAGAGGATTGTGGTAGTAAATTTTAGGGATAAAAGCAGCGTAGTATTACTACTTTTTGGACGTAATACTTTTAAAACATCATTAACTAAAATGATGGCTGTAGCATTTATTTTTGCTTCTGCAACAGACATAATAATTGCCATTAATCCCGAAACCATTATACCCTTTAATACAGGAGGCAGAAGAGATATAAACTTTAATAATGTTTCATCTGGTTGCATAGTTGGAAAAATAGATTTCATTTTATAAGCAATAAGGCAAAGCGCAGCTGAAAAAGGCAGAGATATTAAAGCAATCATTTTTAATGCCTGCTTAAGTTGTTTAGCATCCCTAGCAATCAAGCATCTTTGTATAAAAGCCGGGTCTACCCCTGGTAACAAGAAGTACAGTGCAAAGCTAGCTAATAAACTTATATTTTCATTAGATAATTTTATATTTGAATGTGAGCTGGGGAGATAAGAAATAAAATTTTCAAGTCCGCCTATTTCAGAAAAAATCACTACATAAGATATTGGAATAATAAAAAAGAAAATAGCAAATTTGAAAATCTCTGTATGGATTACAGCCCTAATGCCTCCAAGAACAGAATATATTGTGATTATACCATATCCAATTAGTATTCCATAACCAGTTTCAATATTTAAAAAATAATTGAAAACAAATCCAAGTGCTAAAGCTTGAGCTGCAATAGATCCTAAACTTCTTATTGTAGATGCTAAAGCTACTATCCATCTTCCTGGAGATCCATAAAGTTTAAACATTATTTCACCAAGCGTTAAGCATTCCTTAAATTGCTCAAAGTTGGAAGTAATAATTTTAGTTATAATTAACCAACTTAACGGTACAAGTAATTGCCCGATTACATAAATAGCCCCAAACTCGTAAACTTTACCTATTACCCCAATAGTACTACCTGCTCCAATTGAAGAAGCAAATATTATGCAAACCAGCACCGTTACCGATATATTTTTATACCCTTGAACAAATTCTTTAAAAGTTTGAATTTTAGTTGTTTTATATAAACCAATTATTAGGCAAGAAAATAAAAACGCTATAACAATAATTAAATCAATATAATTTAATTTGAACATGATTATTTATTAAGAATATTAGTAAAATATAGTAGTATAATAAAGTATTAATAAAATATATCAATTGCTATAAAGCAATAACTTATATTTTAAATTATAAGCAGCCTCTATATTTTCTTAAAAAGATATACTTAATATATTTAATAAAGTTAGTTTTTAATAATATTTTTAAAATAGAAGTTTATTTGATACTAAAATATAGTGTAAAAAAATTAGCTATAGAGATATATTTACTCACCTAATTATTTGTAAATATATGAAAAATATTACTAAGAACCCTGGTGATCAATTTTTCTGAAAGCTAATATTTTAGGAACCTGATTTGAACTTAGTTCTAAAGTATCTTTTTAGCATCCTATTACTTCAATCAGTTTTGTTGCCTTGAGATAAAAGAGTATTTTGCTCTAAAACTGCTTCAAGAGCATTTTTGGGTACAAAATTATTCTTAGTAGTTTTGGAATAAGAAAATGCACAAACAACAAATGCTACTGCACCTAGTATAAAAGCTTTTTTAAAAATAGACATTTGGATGGCCTCAAAGTTATTTATTAACTTCGCAAGAGATTAAAGAATGTCAATTAATTTGACAATAGCTATTTTATTAAGAATTGGATAATAAATAATTACCATTTGCTACACCTGGATAAGGATGGTTTAAAAGACTAAGAGCTTGACTTACTTAATATAAGTGCAGCCTTGTTAATGTAGTAATATAGTAGTTTTAAAAATAAAAAATATAATAATATTTGATTTTAAAAATTCTTATACAAGGAAGTAAGCAAGTATATTAATTATTAAAAATACAAAATAAATATTAATTAACTTTTAAAGCTAACATCTTTTATAATATATAATACATTTTTAACATTTAATTAAATTATGTACTTTCTTTTTTTCTAATTTCATAGTAAAATTACATTAATATTAAGATATTGATATCTTTTTATGTTATTATCTTAATATAAAAGAGCAAAATAGAAAAAATTATTCTTTACGGAGATTATTATGTTAGATACGACTGGCTTGAAAGAAGCGATTATCCGAACGAAAGATGTAAATGAGGTGAAAAGAATTGTAGAATCAATAAAACAACAAACTAAAGATTACCTTGAACAAAATGCAGATAAAGAATCTTTAAAAAAACCTGGTGTCCGTGAGCAAGCAGCCCAACTTATGTTATCGGATACTTTTAATATAGTTTGCAATCCAAAAACTGGTGAAACATTTTTGCATATTACTTCTAAAATGATGGATGTAGAGCTATCTGAAGTTATATTAGAGGCGGCTGCCAATCCAAATGCAATAGATAATGATGGTAATTCCCCATTGCATGCTATAGCTAAAAATTATGAAAAATTATTATTTTCAACAATAAACACAACAAGGGAAGGTGAAAAAGAATATGTGGATTCTTTAAATATAGAAAGTAAGGAGCGGTACTTTAATGGGGCTCCGGAATGTCTTTTAAATGATTTTGCACCTTCTATTGGATTGTTAATAGGAAGGGGAGCTAATCTTAATGCACGTAATAATGCAGGGAAAACAGCTTTAGAGCATATACATCAAGCTACCGAGACAATTACCGGAAAAAAATGTGAGCTTAACCTTGAGTCAAAATTATTTATAAAAGCTTATGATAATTATTCAAAAGAGCATAGCGATAAAAGCTTTCAGAATAAAGTAATAGCATCAAAGCAAAAAGAAAAAAATGGTTGCTGTATAATGATGTAGATATTTACTTATAAAAAAGAGAGACTAAGGAGTTTCACTGCTTAGTTCTTTCTTTTAGATACATTTGTATCGTTAAATAGGTGACCTACCTCCTCCTTTAGGGTTCTGTGAAACTAAATCAGTCCATTTTGATTTATTTGGGTCTTTATCTTTCGGTTCATTAGGTTGTGGTGGGCTCAGTTCAGGGTTAGGCTTTATATTAAGTCTAGCCATTAGGTTTTCAAAACCAGGTTTAAAATCTAACCCTTTTTCAGCTTGATCTAGGCAATCATATATATGGGTTTTATGATCTCTAGTAAGTTCTAAATTATTAAAATTTTTACATGCCTCTAGTACTTGCTGATTAGACATTTGATTCTCTGATTTACCAACTTCCTGTGCTATAACTGTTGCCTTAACTATATCTACAGCCGTCTCTTGAGATTCTTTCCTAAAATTATCTCTTTTTTCTATCATTGTCTCAAGTGTAGGTATATGGTGATCCTCACCATGAATATGAATTCTTTCCTTTAAATGATCAATTTGTTGACCCATTGCATGTAAGGCTTTACCTGTTAAATCAATAAAGCTATGAAACTTGTTCGGATTTTTGTGCTCATCAATAGTGCTACGCATCGCACTAACACTCTCTTCATTAGGCGGCTCACGCTTAATAGCATCAAATCTGTTCTTTAATTTTTTATTTTCTTCTTCAGCTTTTATGATATCAGGATGGAAATTAAATAATTCACTTAAACTTATTATTTTCTCATCCTTTATCTCTCTGTTATTGTTTGTTACAGTCGGTTGGCTTTGACTGATGCCTACTGAAGTTCCGCCGGCTTGTGCGGCAGCTGAGGAGAACGCGGTTGCAATCGACAAACCGGGGAAATTTTGTAATAATTCATTACCCTCTCTAATCAATTCTTGTATTTCTGTGGTGCTCAAATTTCTGCTGCTTAATCGCTTGATGATTTCATTTATCCTTATTTCAGCTTTTCTCCGTGCTTCCTTCTCAAGCTCACCGCCTGGCCCGACAAACCCGGCGAATGTTTTCCCGGCTTTCTGATATATATCTTTTACCCTTTCAAGTAATGATTTACCTAACCCGCCGCGGTTATCATCCGATTTATTATTCATCCCTTTCCCCTAAGGTCTTTTACTAATTTTTAACTATATTAGATAAATATTAACAGTTAGTTAACAAATTCTCTAACAATAGTAAGTTTTTCTCCGTATATCATATGTGCATTATATTTTAGAAACTTTGCTTCTTATTTGTTACTATTATTCTCCACCATCCAGTTAGCGAATCTGGTATCTACTTTCGGGTTTTCTTCATTTTAGGAATAAATATAATATATATTATATTTATTATTAATAATTATACTAAGTAATTAAAATTGAAGAGATGTGGGGAGTTTGTTAATATTTAAACAGTTTAAATTAATTTTAGCGTAAAATAAGGAGATGGCATATTAAGAGTATAGTTTTAGATTTTAGTAATAAAAATATAAGTGATGAAAACATCTTAAAATATTTGCCCTTAAACGATCCAAGTATACTAGAGTTGGATCTAAGTGATAATGAGCTTACACAAATTATATTTATCCAAAGCTTTCCACAAATAGAGATTCTTAATCTTAATGGTAATAATTTATCAAGTGAAACTGATCTCGAAACTTTGAATAAACTAGAAAATTTATCTGAACTTTATCTAAGGCAGAATCAAATTTTTAGCATTGCATTTTTGAAAAATAGCCAGTTAAAAATATTAAGATTTAGTAGAAGTAGGCTTAAAAAGTATTAAAGGTATAGGACAGCTAATATTTATAAAATTAATATAATATTATTTGATCCATAACATAATTTTAATCATTTTATGATATAGTTTGCTTATATGGCTTCATATATTTTAACTTTAAACCTTTAAACATTAATATAGTTAATATTATTAGCGAAAATTATCCAAACAAAAAGGGAAACATATAATGTTAGAAACAATAGAAACAAAACATAAGCAATTCATAGCAGCAGTAAAAACCGGTGCAATGGGAGTAATTGAAACCTTATTAAATAAAAACCCCGAATTGATTAATTACAACGTCAACGCTGGCAGCATAGCTATACTCTTAGCTGCATATGGTGGGCATAACAGCACAATAGAACTGCTCCAAAGCAAAGGGTTTGGTACACCAATATCACATCCTACTTCAACACTTTCCTCTCAGCCCAGAGCAGCTATTTCTTCAAATAATGCCTTTAGTTCCTCTTACTCTATCTCAGCAACTCAAACTTCAGCACAGACATATAGACCTGCTTCAACCCAGCCTAGCAGAAATATACCTATTACCCCTTCTAGTAGACCTACCCCTACTACGCATGTTACACCTTCATTACAAGAAACGACAAGCACTCCGGCTCCTATCAATATACCTCAACCTAATCCCTTTAGTTCAGCTCCGCCTCCATTTGTGCATAGTTCACAAGCTCTTGCTTCTAGAGGTACAAATATTGAATCTATAATTGCCCAGCAGGTTGAAAAAATTACACAACAAGAAAATATACTTTTACAACAGAATACCTTGCTTCAGAAATTATTAGTAGAGATGGAGTCAGTAAAGCAGCAGAACTTAGTAATATTGAATTATATAAATAGCCAAATTACAAGTATGGCTCATGGTATAATAGTGCCTCAGCCTCAAGCGCCTAATCCGCTAGGTGTTGGTACAAGCACTAGTACTTCTATTACAACTCAAAGTTTATCTCCGGAGCAAGAATCCACCCCTAGCCCTGAAGTTTTACCACAGCTCCTTAGGATAAAAGAAGAAAGAGTAGAAGAAGTGATAGATGAAGAAGGGACCGATGAAGAATTGGAATCACCAAGTTTAAAAAGAAAGCGTAAAGAACCAATCAAGAGTGAAGACGCTCAAGAGAATACTAATGGCAATAAACGCTTACATGTAGAAAACCTAAGTCAAGATTCTAAACCAAAGTCGAGCAGGGATACACACCCCACAACTTTTTCAGGGCGTGAATCCACGAGGAGGGAGAAGAATCCGGAAAGTAGGCAACAGCATAGAGCTATATAATAAAGCTTATGTGACTTAAAGGTAAGCAGCTTTTAAAAGAAGGGTAAACTGATAAATAAACAGTTTGGAAGATATGCAATACTAGGTTGAGATACATAAGCTATATTATGTGTCTTAACCTAGTATTTCTATAAATTGGGGTTCATAAAATTCTATTATACTTATATGGTTGTCTCTTAATGTTTAATACTAAGAGGTATAAATCTAACCTCAGCTCGACATAAGGGGATGGTTAAGTGGTTGTAAATCATTAAGTTTTAATGATGGTTTTCGATTTTTGAAACAATAAGCGATTAAACCCGAGATGATATTTACAAAAGCATTTACCGGACTCCTATGCCTTGAATGCTCTATTTGGTAGCGATTCTTTAATTGATCTATAGGGTATTATAAATATTTATACTCTAATATAATAGCTTTAATACTGAATTCTTCCCAGGCTCTTGAAAGATGAAACCTTTTTAATATTTCTTATTATACATTTTATCACATAAGCAAACAATTCTCATTATCAGAAGAAGAGCTTGACGACAACTCTACAGAGCGTCTAAAACTTCTTACTTGAGAATTAT
>NZ_JSWE01000032.1 GCF_000815465.1 Candidatus Jidaibacter acanthamoeba
ATAAGGTAAATAAAAAAGAAAAACGATGTCAACAAGTCCATATAGTTTAGATCTAAGAGAGAAAGTAATAAAATACTTGGAAGCAGGGAATAGGCAAAGGGAAGCAGCAAAAGTATTCAATTTGAGCAAGACCACAGTAAACAAATGGCATGTTAGGTATAAGAGCGAAAGGCATTTTTGTGCTCGAAAGCGACCGGGTGCGAAGCCAAGAATAGATATTGAAAAATTTATAAGGTATGTAGAGGAGAACCTGAATGCTAGAGCGGAAGATATAGGCAAAGCATTTGGGATGAGTAGCGGAGGAGGGATTTACTGGTTGAAAAAGCTAGGATTTATCTATAAAAAAAAGCCTTTACCTATGTGGAAGCTAGTGAAGAGAGGAGGTTAGAATACTTAGACTCTATTAAAGCAATAGATAGAGATAAGCTTGTATACATTGATGAAAGCGGGATAGATGTAAATATATGTAAGGATAGAGGGTGGGGCATGCAAGGGATCCCACTCAGAGGGAAAAGGAGTGGAAAGTATTATCAAAGGACGAATATAGTTGCCGGATTAAATGCTAATCAAGTTGTAGCTCCTTGTGTTTTTAACGGCTCTTGTAACAGTGAGGTTTTTGAGAATTGGGTAGAGCAGTTTTTGATTAGAAAATTAAAACCAGACCAAGTAGTAATAATGGATAATGCTTCTTTTCATAAATCTCAAAGGAGCAAACAATTAATTGAGTCAGTTGGTTGCAGAGTTATATTCCTACCTCCTTACTCACCGGATCTAAATCCGATAGAGAAATTTTGGGCTAATATGAAACGTTGGATTAAACAACAAATTAAAAAACATCTCCATTTATATGATGCAATCTCTGCATTCTTTCTTGTACCATAAATTAACTAGTTTTACTATAAAACAGTATAAGAAAGCGCTTAAAAACCTATTGAAAAAACAAAGTAAGAATAT
>NZ_JSWE01000033.1 GCF_000815465.1 Candidatus Jidaibacter acanthamoeba
AGCACTGTAATTACCTGCTCCCTTACATCTGTCATACAATACTCCTGCTACATACCACCACATAACCTCATAATACGGCGTATATTTATGCTCCCTTATTAATTCAACTGCTTCCTTGTATCTATCACTACCTACTTCTTCTAAGCTTCCTGCAATATACCTTGCCGCAAAATATTCCTGGAAGGTTAAATGTAAGAAATGTACATCTTCTCCCATATTTTTTATTATTCCGGTCTTAAGTACCTCTTTAGTATTTCTCCCTAATACTCGTGTTACTATTTCCTTACCTATTACTATTTCATTCCCCTTCATTCCTTCTATCGCCAGTTCTTCTAACTTGGATACTATTTCCTCACATTCCTCCCATTCGTCTAACGCTATCTCTTCAGCTTCTTCACTTAGAAACTCTTTATTCTTTCCTTTGGTTAAATATCTTCTTAATAATTTACTGCTTATTTCTTTATACAGCTTACTCATCGTATAGTTCTTTTCCCTGCTTAAATCCTCCCATGCATAACATATTAACTCCAGGTTGATCGGTATATGTGCTATTCCCCATATTCCTTTATTGCTTTCTAAAAACCTTATTATCTCACCACTCTTATTTGAGGGCATGAACTTGCTTATATAGCTCTTTATGTTTTCACTTGTGAACCCTATGTTCTCCAGTTCTTCATCAATATTAATCGGTACACCCCCTATTTGCCTGATCCTACTTGTCGGACGTGATGTCACTATTACACGGCTATTA
>NZ_JSWE01000034.1 GCF_000815465.1 Candidatus Jidaibacter acanthamoeba
GATAATATTAAGGGGAGTAAGGTATATGAGAAGAAGGTAGGAGAGGAAGAAGTAAGGAAGAGAGCGGGGGATAATGAGAAGGATATAGCTAGCAGTTGGCATGCTGGGCTTAGCTTTAGCTGGGACGGGGAGTTTACCGGAAGCATAGGGGGTAGGTATAAGAATGGAGATGATGTATGGTCTGCTGAGGTATCTGAGGCGGCATTTAAGGGGTGGAAGTTAATAGGAGATACGATATCTTCTTGGTTTAAAGGTAGTCAAGGCACTTCTAAAGCTGAGATGAATGCGCATCAAGAAAGTAAGAATAAAGAAGAAAAGGAAAGCTTTAAGGAGAGTAAGAAGAAAGATCCGGAAAAGGAGAAGGAAGAAAGTTCTAAGGATAGTAGGAGTAAGCAAGAAGGAGATAAAGAGGAAAGTTCGGAGAAGAGACAGAATGCTGAAGATAAGGAAGGAG
>NZ_JSWE01000035.1 GCF_000815465.1 Candidatus Jidaibacter acanthamoeba
ATTTTATGCCAAAGTAGTGTTATTACTTTTAATACTAAATAAAAACTATTAATATATTGTTAATAAGTACTCCTTAATAACAGCTTTATTATTGCAACTTTAGAAGATTTAAACTTTAACTTTTCAGCTTAATTATCGCTATGGTGTGGTTTTTACAAATAATGTCAGTAATATAAATTATTTTTATATGTTAAGGATAATGATATCAATATTAGTTGCTATCGCTACCTTATTAAGTGTACTTTTAGGTTCTCTATTTCCAGTTTTTCCCATATTTTATCTGCGGTGTAAACAGGATACCCGGTGATTATAGCTAATGCTAGGCATGCCCTGTCTCCCAATGATAAGCCTAGAGCTTTAGTCTGAGAAAGCATATTTGCTGTAATATATGCATATTTGTTATCAAAAGGTACTGTGCTAGGGACTAAATGGTCTATTACTTCTTGAATTTTATCTATTTCCATTGCACTTGCTGAGACTAAAAATCTTGCTACCTCAGCAATGTTTACACTAGACATGATTGCATAAGGCAATAAATCCTCTACTACTTCACAACCTTTTTCATCCCCAAGTAAAGCAATCAATGCTGAAGCATCCAATATAATATTCTTATTATCTTCCATTATAAATCCTTAGTTTGATGATTTCTTGATTCTTCAAGCTGAGATTCCTGCCTTCTCATTTTTATAAAACTATCAACTAGAGATCCTTCAGGTTTTTTATACTTTTTGATAAGCTCTTGAGCTTCTCTGATTACTGATTTCATGCTAACCATTTTGATTTCTTCTTCCGTAGCACGTAATGTTAAAGTGTCACCCGGTTTTAAATTCATTTTCTTTCTAATAATAGCAGGTATTAATACTCTACCATGGATGTCTATTTGGGTTCTTATCTCTTGCATAACTTATCTTAATTAGAAGTGATTTGTATTAATATAGCACATTGTTTAAGATGAACCAATAAATAATATTAACTATATTCCACGTAATAAGGCATAACAATAAATAATGGCGCAATATAAGCTGATGGTATATCTCATAAAGCCACCACACTTTCATCTCTTATAAAGGATCCTTTTTGAGAGGAAAAATTTAGAAAGTACTTTTAAGAAAGTTGTAGGTAGGGCGCTGGATTCTAAAATAGATACTAACCTTATAAGCAAAGCTTCCGACCTGTACATGAGCATAAAATCAGAAGTGTTATATACTTGACTCCATACACGGTATCACAACCAATATATTGGGGTGCAATTTTAGGTTCATTATTTATAGAATCCTGGCCGAAAATCATGATTAAAACAAAATAAAATTAAGTTACTTAACGTTATGCAATTTAATATAAAATTAGCTATAGCTACCATCGCCTGATTATCCATACGAGAGGGACAAACTAATACCTCAACCTGGCAGTTACTAAGTGCCAGTAGCAGTCTCTCTTAATATCCTTATTAATAATTTGCGGAACGTATCCTGACCATACCCCATATTACATCATAATACATCTATTATTTTCTTTTTCTATATTTAGTAGGAGTAAGTGTGCAAAGGATATTTTTGCTTTATTACGTCTATAAATTTCATTTTCAGGGCTTAACTCTATTGCTTTATTATAATTACAAAGTGCTTCTTTGTAGCTTCCTTGATTGTAAAATGCAAGACCTCGATTATTATAGTAATTGGCATTATTAGGATCTAATTCTATTGCTCTGCTAAAATCAGCAATTGCTTTCTTATACTTACCTTGAGCATAATAAGCATTACCTCTACAGTTATAATCCTCATCATTTCTAGAATTTATACTGATAGCCGCATTAAAATCTTTTATAGCATTTTCATAATCTTTAAGCT